>JAYVXG010000032.1:0-9031 GCA_043785475.1 Armatimonadota bacterium | reverse complement strand
TTTCCTATCAATTTCTTATGGTAGCAACGATCATCTTATGAGAATTTTACGAGGGACCTGCCTGAATACTCATAGCGAATCGAACAAACAGTTCATTCAAGAACGGTGGTCAGGAAAAACAATGAAAAATATAAGAGATGCCTATTTTGAAACTATGTACAATCAATCCTATCAGCAAGTACATATTTTCGCACGAAGACTTTGCGGAAACTATGATCAGGCCGAAGACCTGACCCAGGAAACATTTGTACGCGCTTACAACTCAGATGGCTTGTGCACATCTGGGGGCAATGTCGATAGTTGGCTAAAGAGAATTGTGTACAACCTTTTCCTCGATTCAAAGAGAAGAGACAGTAGGCGAATCCGCGAAGTTAGCGAAACCACGCTTGACGAGAACGGAATGGATCAATTTTCAGATTCAAGGATGTCTCCTGAAGAGTCTCTAACCAGTGAATTGCCAAATCCGGTCCTGGCAAGGGCCATTGATTCGCTGGATGCGGAAGGACAAGAATTGCTTCGCCTTGCATTTGTTGAAAGAATGCCCCATCAGGAAATAGCGGTGCGACTTGGCATAAAGACTGGTACTGCGCGATCAAGAATTCATCGCCTCTGCTTACAGCTAAGGCATGCCGAAGAACGACTAACGGCAACTAGAAAGAGCGCCTAGACGAAAATCAGAGCCCGTGGTGCGCATTGAAAACTAAGACAGAGTTAAGGCAGCTCCAAAGGAGGAGCTGCCTTTTTTTTGCCCTACAGCAAGCAATCTCAGCAATTTAGTATGGGATTCAGCATGGTTAACATTACTCAATGGCGTATTCTGAAGCAACGAAAGAATTCTACTCTGGTGATTTCCCAAGTTCACCCACCCCATGTCAAACCTAGAACCGAGCTACAAAGTATTGATCGTCGAGGACGATTTTGCCGTGTGCGCCTTACTTCGGAATTATCTCAAGGATTCCGTGTTCCGATTGTCAGAAGCCCATTCAGCTCAGGATGGTTTGACTGCAGTTATTGAACGGCGACCCGACATCGTGATCCTCGACCTTGGCTTGCCCGACGGTGACGGAATTCAAGTCGTAAGATCCATTCGCGAGTGGTCGGAGGTCCCAATCATCATCATGTCTGGTCGGATTGACGACGAGGATAAGGTTGAGGCTCTGGATGCTGGTGCGGACGATTACGTAACCAAGCCTTTTTCGGTTACAGAGCTGCTAGCAAGGCTCCGAGTAGCGGCCCGCCACCTAGATTTACGAGATACCTCGGAACCGATCTTTGAATCAGGACCGATTAAGATGGATTATTCTGCCCATCAGGTGTGGCTTGATGGCACTCTCGTCAAGTTGACGCCCCTTGAGTACAAATTGCTGGCAGTCTTGGTGAAGCATGCGGGAAAAGTGGTCACTCATCGCCAACTACTGAGCGAAGTATGGGGAGCAGAATATACCGAGGACGCTCAATATTTACGAGTTTACATGGGCTACCTTCGCAAGAAGCTCGAACCAAATTCAGATTCCCAAAAATTGATTCTGACGGAGCATCGAATCGGGTACCGATTGGCGGTCTGATACTGCCGAATAAAAGTTGCGAGCGGAATGGAAGCGGTCGCGTAACTACCCCATCTCCAATGCATGGACTGATGGGGATCTGAAGCTCGATGAGCTGCTTGAAGATCGTCAGGCCCAGATCTAATCCGCGGAATTTCCGAGACGTGCCCCCCAACTTTCGATGATGACGAACCGAATATATCTGGCATCAACTTCGGAACAATACTTTGTACGCTCCAACTCGAAATTTCAAGGAAAACTCAGATGAAGTCTCGTGCCACGGCTCTCCTTATACCATTCAAATCTCTGCGCCAGCTTTCGTGATCACTCTCTTATGTTTGGTGGAGTTTGGAAGGATATGAGCGGCTGATGTAGAGCCGTTCAAGGGATCAAAATGGAGAACTTCCAAACCACCAATATCAATTTGAATTCACCGGTTAAAGGTCGTTTCGATCAATTCATAAGAATGATTCGGCCCTCTGATAACGCTGAGATGTCGCGAGAAGGTGGATTAGACGCCTTGGCCAACGTGAACGGGCGAGTAGGCGCGAGTGTGATTACTCGCAATGAGGATGATTTTCTTCTAAGCAGTGATGAAATTAGCCCTGGCAACTCAAATGTCCACGATAAGTCATCTCGATACTTCGATGAAGAATCGGAACAACCAAAAGGCTTCAACCTGTTTGGGTCCATGATTCTCCGAGCGATATTATAGACCAGCGTCCGGAGTGAACAAGGTGGGAGCAGTTATAGCCCAGGAGCAGTAGGGAGAAGATAAAGAGCTTTGTTTGACAAGACTGCGAGATTCTTGTTTCCATATCTCCTCATTTGAACGACGTCTTCTCCTGATACACTCAGGGGCAGATCCACTACTGATATTTGCGAAAAATTCAACATGTCAAAAGCACGCAAATGAACGATGGGCATTGTCTGAGAAACTTGAGAGTCTTTGAGGGCAATCCAACCCAGTGACAGGGAATCATCGGTCGTGACCGCGGAAGCAAACGTCGAAGGCTGAACCAAGGATCCCGATACTGTTAGCCCTACAAGGTCAATCACTAGACCATTGCCCAAAATTGCACTTGTTCCGGCGATCGAGCAATCTCCCGATATGTAATTGTTGGTGTTGAGAGTCCTAAGGAAATCAACTGTCGTTGCTGTAACTCCAATATCGTATATGGACCCGGAAGAAATACCTTCTTGGACGCCAAAAAGCGAACTTGCCGATGTGTATTTGACCTTAGAGGCGGTGTAGACGCCGAATGCGGTTCCAACCTGGAAACCATCGCGAAAGACAAGCGGCCCGCCAAAACCAGAATCTCCAACATCTTGGATACACATGGCAAATTCGTTAGGGTTGCCTGGGTTTATGTCCAGGCTTGTAACGGTTACTGGCGTACTGCCAGCCAAAAGTGCGGTAAGAGTTCCCGAAGTGCGAGAAATGAGATTGACTTTGCGAACGGCGGAGCCACCGTCTAAGCCCACATATGCGGTGGAACCATCGGATGAAACGGCGATCTGGTTAGGATTGCTTCCCACTGAAATTGGTGCGCCAATAGTTCCAGTAACTGGGTCCATATCAACGATGGAATTGGCATATGGAGTGCCGAATCCGAAAGTGCCCCAGAATCGACTATGAATTGGATCCCAAGCGATGTGGTTCGCTGGAAATGCTACTTTACTGAATGTCGCAATCTTCGGGGTTACATTCATAGCAACCGGAATTGTGATTGACTCGACCGAAATTTGTGCCAAAAATGATCCCTCCTTGATTCCGGTTAAAAGTCCATTTGTGATACTGGCGTTCTCGGGGTTCGAAATAATTGAGGTCGTGACAATTGATTGAGGAATGGCAACTACGGCGGAATTTGCGATGCCAGTGACAATCAAAGGCTGAGTTTCATCCACTGCTATGCTGAGGCGATTCACAAGAAGGCTGACGATTTCTGAACTGTATGTTATAGTTCCCAGTGGACCGCCCGTCGAATTGAGTAAATTTCCATCGATGTCAATCTTCGTGCTCACTGCGGCAGTGGCTACTTCTGTTCCAGCCGCGCCAGCCTTGGAATAGAATCGAATTTGAAGAAGTGCCGGACCAGCCTTACCACTATCGGGACTTGGATAGGCAATGGTTTGCCCGGTGTCTCCAGCCGGTCTATCAACAAACCAGTGGCTAGGAGTGCGCGAAGAACCTACGACGAGCGTGATTTCCGCTGAGCCAGCGTAAGGAGGAGCCTTTACATCTCGTGTGATCGTTGGCCATTCAATTTTGATCTTTGGCGTGATATTTGAAGTGGCCGAGCCGCTTCCACCGCATCCAGCCATCAACCCGATCAAAAGGAGAAGTGAAAGGGTTCTGATGATGTTCATACAAGTGTTCATGATTGAAGGAGGTTGCTACGAAAAGCCACGACCTTTCTATTCTAGTTACTCACAGAATCTAAAAGCAAACATATTGAACAGTTACCCCTACTTTACGAAGGTTTATTGCGTTCTTTTAGCCACTTACTCAGGCGAAGTAGACCGGGCAACGCCACTGCGCCCATGCACAAAAACCAGAACCAATCGCCGATGATTTGATACAAGGTCGAAACTCGACGACCCAAAATTATGCCCAAGCTCGACTTTTGCTCATCATGGAGTTCCATCACGATACGACCCCGTTCATCAACAATCATCGACCCAAAATGGCCGTCCGCCCGTACAATGGCGACTCCATTCTCTGCTGCACGAAACGGTGTAAACGCAGAATGCATTGCCGCAATGAAAAAATGCCGAGAGTCTGGATCAATCGTAGGTAACGCAATCACCTTCACATTAGGCAAAGCCGCAGTCTCGCGGATCACATAAGGAAAACAGGAGTCATAGCAAATATTCAGCCCAACCGATCCGCCAACTGCTGCCAAAGGCACCGCCACCGCCGCTTGCCCCGGGGTATGCATATTGGTTTCCGAGCCAAAGAGCTTTCGCTTCTCGTACCGAGCCGACTCAACACCACCAATAAACAGCGACCCGACATTGTGCGGTAGCGGCACCGCAGTATCGCGGAAACTCGTGACGATTGGCGAGGATATCTTCGACAAGTTTTCCAATTTGCTTGTGTCATTTCCCATGACGAACAGCATTCCGGCGAACTCGGGCCAGACGTTGAAGACCGGTTTCTTAGCGGAGATGGCAACGTGGCCCTCAGCAAGTTCTTTGTCCAGCCCATCCGCAAACTGAGACACCGCAACGGGTAAGCCATTCTCGATCTTTGGAATGGGGTCGCGACTGGCAGCCCGGCTAAAAATGACGACGAATAACAACCAAGGCCATCGAGCGGGCGTTTTGACAACCCAAACGTTGAAGAACCAGATTAAGAAGCTAACTCCCCAAATCCCAACTCCCGATGCCACGATCATCATCAAAGGATTCCGATACTGGGTAATCGCAAGTGGTGCCGGGAGCACTAAGAGCAAAACCGATTCCAGACAAACCGCGAGCCCGGCAAACCACCACCCTGGCTTTTCATGGTTCTTCCGATCCGCCCAAATGGCAAAGAAGACTGCGAAAGTAATGCCAAAGAGCCCGCAACCGGAATAGGTCCATCCGGTCGACCCTTCAAAATTCTTGAATTGGTAAAATACGCCGGCGGTAGACAGCCAAGCGCACCAAAAGACCACCCCAAGACCACCAAGAAACCCTACCAAAAACCCCTTCTCTTTGGTGGCGAAAAGCAAAGGCACTAGCATGAACCAAGCCAGCCACGCCTGCTCGCCAAGCGGCAAAGCCAGAACCAACATTGTCCCGGTAGCCATCGCAGCGACTGCGACCAGAAGATGAGCAATAATTTTCTGTCGCATTAATCGCTATTGTAAGTCGAACCTGTGGTGATATGCAACGAATGTGACGTTATGACTGATATGTCCCAGCAACAATACTTAGATTTCCTGCGCGACCTTCACGCCAACAACAGCCTCAATGTTCAGCCTGAGCCTGGTTCTGACGAAGGCACGCTCGTGTCGAACGTCGACTCGGAAAGCGAGAGCTCCAATATTCGGGTCATCGATGAGGAAATCGGAGATGTGATGCGGTCAAATCAGTCTGATTTTACGGCCAGGAAAGACGAGTTCATGCGCCAACTTCAGTACGCCTAGTGGCTTACTGAAATCGGTGTGAGGATGAGCTTCCGGAAGCTCACCGGACCATGGTCGCCTTGCAGCAAAATCGGGCCGGGAAGGCCTTCGTTGGAGTCTAATGCTCCTCCGGTGATACCAGGGATGGCTTCGTCCAGAACTCGCACGCCGTTCAAATCGACCGTCACGTGCCGACCTCGAAGCTCGATCACCGCCCGGTTCCACTCTCCAAGAGCATGAACTGCGTTCACCGACGGTGCAAAAAAACCATAAATCGCCGCTGAACTACCTACTGAAGGCGGTTGCCCGTAGTCATCTAATATCTGAAACTCGTACCGTCCCCTCAGGTAAATCCCGCTATTCGAACCCGCTGGATACGAGTACTCCGCTTCCAATCGAAAGTCGGTAAACAACACCTTCGTGATCAAATCGGTTCCAATTGCCGAGTTCACCAAATTTCCACCCACCATTGACCAATTGAACTCCTTGTCCTCCCATCGAGCGGCAAATCCGCTCAGTCTCGAAGCCAGTAGATCGATTGGTTCATCATAAACCGGTTCACCAGTTCGCTTCATTTCAGGTGCCCGAACCCCGATTACCGGGTAGGGTTCCGCGTCCCGTATTGTCGCAAATCCTGTGCAAGTGTCTCCCGAAGCCTCCAACTCAAACCGAAGATTCCCATCGATTCCCTCGTACTGGCTGGGTAACTCGAATTCAACCCGGTCCCCGTCCAAAAAGGCGGAGATTATCGGGCGCGCGCTCCCCCAAATTCCAACGTAGCGTCCACCATCTTCGTCAAATTCAAACCACGAAGGAAACTCGCCCGAAGGTCGATGAACGGTCAAATCCCAAGCACCCAAAAAGGAAGACATAGGACTCTATTGTACTTGCCTCTTTCGTCTCTGAGCGCAGCGATGACCTGGCCTAGCGAGCCCTAAGTGGAGGAACAAAGTTCCCAACCTTAGCGTAGTGAGCCGACAACTCAAAGCTGACGACTCCTTTTGGTAACTGCTAACTCCAAACTCCTAGCTGATATAATCCTTCGAGTGCCCCAGTGCTTCTGGAGCATGCAGCCGAAGCATCATCGTATCCACATCGTGGGGAACCGCCTTCGCCGTCAACTTACTAACGACCACCATCAACCCAATCGACAACGGAACTCCCCAAATCGCGGGCTGCTCCATCAAGGACCGAACCAATGGCGACACTTCGAGCGTCACGTACTTCTTGTCGATCAGCATCGTCGCAACGATCGCCGCGAGCGACGTCAGGCCGCCGCCAAGCATGCCAGTTGCCGCCCCCTTGGCAGTCAAACGGCGCCACCAGGATCCAAGCAACAGCAGAGGGAAGTAAGACGCTGCGCCGATGGCAAACGCCCATCCAACCATCATCGCAATGTCAAAGCTCTCGACCATCAGGCCAAGCAGCATCGAAATGACGCCAACTCCAACCGCTGCGTATTTAAACGCCTTCTTGCGATCTTCAGCCGACGACTGTGGCTTGATGATCTTGCCGTAGATGTCGTGGGCAAACGCACCGGACATCGAGACGAGAAGTCCGCTAAACGTCGACATAAACGCCGCAAACGCGCCAGCCGATGTAATTCCGCTCAAAATATGTCCAAGCGTTGGATTGCTGAGCATCGTCGGAAGCTTAATAATGGCCGAGTCTGTGCTGTTTGAAGCGTACAAAATTGGCATGAACGTGCGGCCAAGCGAACCCCACATAGGGGTGAACACGTAGAAGCCGCCAAGCATGACCATGACCCAGAGCGTCGTTCGCTTTGCCGATTTGCCGTCGGGATTGGTATAGAACCGAACCAGAATGTGTGGAAGACCTGCTGTTCCACAAACCAACGCAATGATGAGCGAATAAGTGTAAAGCAGCGGATAGCCGTTCTTCGAAGTCAGCGGACCGAACGGGTTCACCCATTTCTCGTTGCTCGGCGCGTTAGGCGCGTAGGCCTGACCGCCCGGGGCCATAACGATGATCTTCGCCGGTTCGGCGAACTCAACCTTAAACGATGCCTTGGATTTCTTACCGTCTTTATTCGTGACCTCGAACGGTTTAAGTACGAAAGCGTCCCCTTTTCTTACTGGACCCTTCCTCGACGAGAGCGGGGCAGAAACATCTACTAGCCCTTGCCCGCCAAAGCTCGACTTCGAAATGTCAAAAGTGTCTCCGGGTTTAGGCTTGGGTACGATGGTGATTTGATCGATGACGGTGTCTTGCTCAAACTGAATTACAGTAATAGCCATCGTGCTTACTGTCAGCGCATTGTTCGGAGCGCCGACTTTGCCTTTCATCGAAATAGGCTCGTTAGGAATTGCTGGAATTCCCTTTGGAGTGTCGTTCGCGCTTGCTAAGTTCTGATTGTAAGAACCAAGCATCGACATGACGACAAAGCATGGAACCGAGATCGCGAAGACCTTCACCCAGTACTGCATCGCCTGGACAATGGTAATTCCCTTCATTCCGCCCAAAGCAACGTTAAACGTAATCACCGAACCCACGATGACGATTCCGTACCAATATTGCCACGTAGGGAAGATTCCCATCATGACCGTGCCGGCACCTTTCATCTGCGGCATTGTGTAGAAAAATCCGATGAATAGAACAAAGACAACCGCAATCTTTCGAAATGCCGGACTGTGGAATCGTCCTTCTGCAAAGTCGGGAATCGTGTAGGCGCCAAAGCGCCGCAAGGGTCCAGCGATGAACAGCAACAGGAACAGATAGCCCGCAGCGTAACCGACCGGATACCAGAGTGCGTCGTATCCATTCTTCATGATCAGGCCAGCAACGCCCATGAATGAGGCAGCCGATAAGTACTCGCCCGAGATCGCGCTGGCATTCCAGAACACGCTGACACTTCGTCCGGCAACAAAGAAATCGGCCACCGATGAGCTCTTTTTGGTCGCCCAAACGCCAAGAAGGATCGTGCTCGCGATGATGAACAGGACCCATCCTAGCTCAATCATTTCGACTCCTCCGCCACGATCTCAGCATCGATTCGCTCGGTTCCTTTGACAAACCAGCTCGACAGAACCCAGGTCAATGGGAAAAATAGGATCCCTAGGATCAACCAAGTCAAGGTGAAACCGCCCACTCTCGTTTTCGCCAACTCCGGCAAGAAAAGGTTCACGAGAGGTAAGCCGACCAAGATAACGATGAAAACTGCGGCAACCGAAAGACTGAGCCTCAATTGCTTCTTCATCATCCGCCGCGAAAGCTCCGATGCTTTGTGCTGATCCATTGAACCGGATTATATCGGGTTGAGCACAGGATTGGGTAGTAATTTGAGCCTTTTAAATGCGGACGCATCTTGGGGAGTGCGATGACCTGTCATCGCTTTTCAACTGCAAAGCCTGC
>JAYVXG010000031.1:0-9038 GCA_043785475.1 Armatimonadota bacterium | reverse complement strand
CAAGTTCCTGATCTTCATCATAGCCAATGTGACTGAGGACGATGATTTTGTTTACTCCCTGCGCGGTTAGTTCATCAACGGCTTTTTGGGTTGGCGCCAGGTGGTGATGGAATACCAAGTTCACCGCTCCGAGAGAGATGTTTCCGGTTGTGTCGGTAATGACTCCAACAATCCCAATTTTTTGATTATCGACCGTGAGAACGGTGTAGGGCTTGACTACCTTTGCAAGTTCGGGCTCCTTCGTCATGTCGATGTTGCAAGCCACAATCGGAAAATTGACACGTTTGCAGTAATCGACTAGATTCGGCACCCCTTTATCGAATTCGTGGTTGCCAAGGCACGAAGCCTGATAACCCATTTTGCTCAGCAGCATTGCCTCGGATAGCCCTTCGTAAATGTTGAAATATAGAGTGCCCTGGAAAATGTCTCCCGCGTTGAGCAAGACAACATTTTTTTCTTTCGCCCTAGTTTGCTTGATGATCGTTGCGATACGGGCAAAGCCGCCATATGACTTCCCTCGAATGGCGGAGGGTTCCTCATGGGCGTGAAGATCATTGCTGTGCAATATTGTAAGAGTGAGAGGCTTCTGAGAAAAACATAATGACGCAAGGAATGCCACAGGAACCATCGAAATGAAACGCATATTCACAGTTTAACTCCCAGCAATATTGCGGAACGGTAGAATTCCGGGATGAACGTTCGATACTTTGTTGATGATATCGAAAAATCCATCGCGTTCTACAAGGATGTCCTCGGCTTTGAATTGGTCGTGCAATGGGGTCCGGCCTTCGCAATTGTGACGTTGGACAAGTCCAACCAGCTATGGCTCAGCGGTCCGGGAACTTCTGCCGCCACTGCCGTAGCCGAAAACGGCTCAATGGCAACGCCGGGCGGATGGAATCGAATTGTAGTGCCTCTTCATGATCTTGAAACGAGAATCCCGAGCCTAATAGAAAAAGGAGTCAAGATTCGCGTTGGCTTGGTAACGGGTCCTGGCGGCAAGCAGGTCCTCATCGAAGACCCTGACGGCAATCCGATTGAGCTGTTTGATCCGACTTTGAAGATGTGAGGCTCCACATGCAGTCAGCATTCAGCGTTGAGCTTTCAACTTGGAGCCATTTGCAGGAAACCCGCCAACAATTAGTCGCCTTCAACTTTCTTCAATGCTTGCAGATGCCGGATATGGTCAAGATCTTTTGGCCGACCAGCCGCGGTCTTTAATTTTATGAGGTCGTCAATCGAGGCGACCCGGAGTTGTTCGCCGCCTAGAATTTTAACAATTGAGCGGTCAAACAAACCTTCAAAACTGTCAATTTCAGGCAACACTCTTAATATATCGACGTGTCCTACCATCGACTCAAAGGACATGACCCGTACCAACAAGACTCCGAGAGTCCCACACGAAATTATCGGCTGAACCAAATTGAGACGGAAACGGCCGAAAGGGTGCGAAGGCTTTAATAAAAGCTTCACCATTTGCGTTATCGAGCGCGATTGCCATGTCAAGGGCAAACGTTACCGTCGACGTTCCATGAAGCATCATTGCGAAACCGCCAATTATGACGAACTTTACATTCTCGTTATTAAGGGCCCTCAGAAGCTCCGGAAAGTCCTTCAAGTCTTACTGCCTCCTGACATAGCAGGGCAAATCTCAGCGCACGTTGGTGCTGCTCATATCGTTGGTCGGGCGTCAGCGTAAGGTTGTATCGCAAGAGCGCAATATCGATTCCATATTCATCTTGCTATCCCCAATTAAGCTTTTCTTTATCTTTTGCCATTTCCGTTAAAGTTTAGACGCGCACAACGTCGTCCTCTGATTCAAATGTGCCGTAATAATACGGCGTTTTGGATTCGAATTCGCCCGCGCAGGTGTCTACCATCTTGAAGACCGGCTTCACTTTGATTCCGTCAATCACGCTTTTCAGCTTGGTGTTAAACGCTTCATCCTCAGTTTTAGCAATGTCAAGTATCGCGGGGCTTGGGAATCCGATCATAAAGGCACGATAGATCAAATCTTCAAGGTCCCCGCAGCTCGTATGAGCGTTCGCCAGTTCCTTTTCCACCACAATTAATTTGAGCATTTTGCGCAAAAACCACTTGTCGACCTTACAGAGCTTGTTCACTTGGTCTACAGTCCAATCTCGACGCAGTGCCTCGGCAATTGCCCAAAGGCGTTCGTCGGTCGGCTGCTTCACCGCGGCGGCTAAATCTTCGTCATTTTGCCCTTGAAACTTCGGATGGCGCAGGTCCTTTTGCTTCACTTCGAGACCTCGGATCGCCTTCATAAAGGCAGCTTCGAACGAACGATCAATCGCCATTACTTCCCCTGTGGCCTTCATTTGGGTGAAAAGAGTTCGGTCGCCTTGGGCAAATTTATCGAACGGCCAACGAGGGATTTTGACAACCACGTAATCGAGGGCTGGTTCAAATGCTGCCTTCGTGGTGCCAGTAACTTGGTTCTGAATTTGATCGAGCGTCATGCCAATCGCGATTTTTGCCGCAACTCGGGCGATTGGGTAGCCGGTCGCTTTCGATGCCAAAGCGGACGATCGTGAGACCCGTGGATTAACCTCGATGATGTAATAGTCAAAACTGTCAGGATTCACCGTCATCTGCACGTTACATCCTCCTTCGATTCCCAGTGCGGTGATTATCTTGAGCGACGCAGTTCGCAGCATGTGGTATTCGATGTCGCTGAGTGTCTGAGATGGAGCAATGACAATCGAGTCACCCGTGTGAACACCCATTGGGTCAAAGTTCTCCATGTTGCAAACGGTGATCACAGTACCAATCGAGTCGCGCATGACTTCATATTCAACTTCTTTCCACCCAAGTAAACTCCGCTCAACCATGATTTGACTTCGCATGGACAGCTTAAGACCTTTGCTTCCCGTCTCCATCAACTCTTCGCGAGTATTGGCGATTCCGCCACCGGTCCCTCCCAGCGTATAGGCAGGACGAATAATGCACGGATACGGTACCACGTCAAGGATTCCTTCCAACTCTTCTGGGGTCGAGACGATCCAACTCTCCGGGACCGGCTCTTTGATTTCTCGCATCAAATTGCGAAAGCTCTCGCGATCTTCCGCTTGCTTGATTGCCTTTAGCGGAGTGCCAAGGACTTTAATATTGTATTTTTCGAGAATGCCAGAGTCTTCCAACTGAGTCGCAAGGTTTAGTCCGGTTTGACCGCCAAGAGTCGGCAAAAGCGCGTCGGGTCGCTCCCGTTCTATGACGCGAGCACAGAACTCAACCGTCATTGGTTCGATATAAAGGGCGTCTGCTACGCCCGGATCCGTCATGATCGTCGCGGGGTTACTGTTGATAAGGACGACTTCGTGTCCCTCTTCTTTCAAGCTTTTGCACGCCTGTGTGCCAGCATAATCGAACTCCGCAGCTTGACCAATGACGATTGGCCCAGAGCCGATTACGAGGACTTTCATTAAAATGATAGTTTACTTCGTGAGGTCGGGTCTGAAGGCATCGTGAAATCACTTTCAAAAAAAAGACCAAGCCAAAATGGCTTGGTCTCTTCGTCATTTGGCAGAGTCTGGAATTAACCTCGCTCGCCAGCATCTTTCGTTTTTCCAGAATCTGACGGTGGTGGTCTCACGTCGCCTGGTGCCGTTGCGCCTTCGGGCGCGTTCTTAACTTCAACCTTTCCTTGAACCTTTGGAGTTCCTTCGGCTGAAGCCTCGCTGCTGCATCCAAATATACAAAGCCCCAACGCAAGAACAAGACAACTTAAAAGAATTCTCACGGTGCGTCTGCACCACCACTTACGTAGGTTGCAGGCTCTGGCGTCTGGAAGTCGAAATCAGGACGGAACATGTATGGATGGCAGAAATATTGATCCCAATATCGGCCACGCGGTGACCATTTTGCATCGTATCGAGCCCATGGATCGATTCGAGGGTCAGTCCTCTGGGTAGTATCTCCATTTCCGCCGGTTAGCTTTCGGAATTTTGCGTGGGAATCCGCGTAAGTGATCAGGATTCCTCCGTTGTAGAGGTTTACGCCTTGCTTGTTACCCGCTCCCGCTCCAGTTCGAGTGGTATAGCCGCCAGTTTGACCATTGCTTCCGGCGCCGGTCGTTGTACAACCAGGCTTAGGAGGTTGGTAAGCACAATTCTCATTGTCTTGGTTGCAATTCAACCATGGGCTGGCATATCCTAGCCCATAAAGAGACCGTTTGCCATGTCCATGCCAGAACACTGAAAGGCTGGCTACCGAGGTTATGGCGGTTCCGCTAAAACCGTTGAGAAGACCATTGTAGGTGTACGTCAAGTCCGTATAGGTGTTGTACAAGTATCCAGTCGGAGCGTACGTCGCCGTAGTTGCCAGCTTGGTTCCGACCGGATCCGCCAACATCTGCGTGTTCTTCATGTAGGGCTGAAGCGTGTTAAAGACGAAGCAATTGATACCGTTGGATTTCCAGCCCGGCGTGCCTGCTGGCATCGTGTAGCCTGCGTTCGGCACCGGAATAAAATAGTTCCAGTTATATCCGTCGCCGGCGCCAGCTTCGTTGTTGACGAATGCAAGAGGATATAGATCGTCTGAATCCGCAAGGTAGATTTGAGTTGCGGTCCCCATCTGTTTTAGGTTGCTGATCGATTGGGTCTTTTTTGCCGCAAGCTTGGCTTGAGCAAATACAGGGAAGAGAATTGCCGCGAGAATAGCGATAATTGCGATTACGACGAGCAGTTCAATTAGCGTGAACGCTCGGCTTTGAGTTGTTTTCATTTTGTGAACTCCAAATTTGAAGTGAATAATTAGGGTGACTAATTTAGAATGAAGGAGCCTGAACTTAACCAGGACATTACAATTCTATCAAAAATTACCGGTTTTGTGTGGGTTTCACCGAACATTTTCTCACCTCACGAAATGAATCTCAATGATTTGGACGCCCTGAAAGAGAAAGAGGCAGTCGAGTGCTGGCTTGCTTTTGGCAATTTCGCGGGCATCATTGAACGAACTCTTCTTAATCTTCCCATCCAAGTGAGTCTCTTTTGCCATATAAGTGGTCGCATCGTCCGGCGAAATAAAGCAAGCAAGGCCATTGACCACCATACCGTCCGGTGTTGTCGCGTTGTTTGCCGCAAACCTATCCTCCCCCACCGAGATGAGATATATTTCATCGGGAAACGAGCCGAAGGAACCCATCATGTCCTCTTCAAGGGATGTAATTATCGGATTATTAAGGAGTTCAATTGCCAACTTTCATCTTCTCCACAAATTTGGCAAAGTACGGTCTTGAATCCCACGGGCCGGGAGCGGCTTCTGGGTGATATTGGATGCTCCAGGCGTCAGCGTCTTTAACTTGGATGCCTTCAACCGTTTCGTCGTTTACGTTGATCTGAGTCACTTCAGCTCGAGTTCCGTTTAGTGAATTAGGATCGACCGCATAGCCATGATTCTGGCTAGTAATCGTAACTTTTCCGGTTTGAAGATCGCGAACCGCGTGATTGCTTCCTCGGTGGCCAAACTTCATTTTGTACGTCTCACCGCCGACGGCGTGACAAAGTAGTTGGTTCCCCAGACAAATCCCGAACATCGGCCTCACGCCAATTAGTTTTTTGACGACTTCTATCGCTGGCTGCAGACGCTTCGGGTCGCCAGGACCAGGACTGAGGAGAATCCCGTCCGGGTTGTGGCTCATAATCTCCTCGAACGAAGTGTCACAAGGAACAACAATTGGCCTGCATCCTGCGCTCCAGAATCGTCGCAAAATGTTGAATTTCAATCCGCAGTCAAGGACGACCAATCTTGGACGGTTTGCCGGATCCTCGGCATTAACGTCTTCCCTTCCCGAAGATCCCCATTTGTATGGTTGGTTGGTTGAGACAAGCGACACGAAATCGCTATCGTCATAATTTTTCGCTTGATCCAGAATAGCTCTGCCACTTTCCGGACTATCGCAGATCGCGCCCATGGTTACGCCAGCACTCCGGATGTGCTTGGTTATCATCCGAGTGTCGAGGCCCTGAATTGCGGCGATATATCTTTCTTTCAGCAGTTGGTCAAGGCTCTTTGCTGATCTCCAGTTGCTCGGTTCATCGCACGCCTCTTTGACAATAAAACCGGAAACTTGGATGCGGTCGGATTCAAAATCGTCATCATTGATGCCATAGTTACCCACTAAAGGGTAGGTTAGCATGACTATCTGACCGGCATAACTGGGATCAGTAAGGATTTCTTGGTATCCTGTCATCCCGGTATTAAAGACGACTTCACCGGCGGAATTGGTAGAAGCTCCTAAGGCGGTTCCTTGGAAAATTGAGCCGTCACTGAGGAGGAGAAATCGCTTCAAACTAAAAGCAAATTCTACCCTTTTTGGGCAGAAAGCTTCACGGAAAATTCGCCCGTGCTCGACATTACAAAATCATATTTTTCATCATCGACCGCAATTCCGTTCAGCAGAATTTTTCCGATTTCGCCGGGAACACAAGGCTTACAACTGAGCCACCATCCAGATTTCAGCTTCTTTTTCCAAAGTGCACCCGACAGCGGAATCCGGTCAATACGAAAGCCAGCAAAGCCATAAATGACCGTGTTCATCGCACCCGCCGCGCCGGTGTAAAAGTAGTTTCTCGCCACATTCCTTCTCTCTGAAAAGAGGTTGTTTGGGCCATTCATATAGGGGGCCCAACTTTGTTTCCATGCCAAATACGCCTTATGACCCTGTCCTACTCGAGCCCAGATGGTCGCGACGATTGAGTGCCCCATTGCTGGCCCATACGGGCTGAGGCCAGGTTCAAAGCGATTCAACATCACCTCAGCCTGTTTTTCGGCGGGTGGATATTGCAGCGGGTAAATACTCAAAAGCCCGGCAACTTGTTGGTAGTCACGCATGGGATCATTGTCGTAGTTGAGGAATGACCTACCGTCCTTGGGCAAATAGTAGGTCGGCGTCTCTTTCCATTGACGTCCATTGGAGACCCATTCGGCGAGGAGGTTCGTGTAAAGATCGTTATCACCGACAAACTTTTCGTTTGGAGAAGCGACATTTAGTATTTCAAGGCCCCTTAGTGATTTCGTCGAGCGGTGTCGGTAGTACACGTCGACTGCCCTTGCAACCTGTTCGGATTTCGGGGGAGCGACAAGCCCCATAGCCTCGGCTTGGGTCAAACCCCAAACTACGTCCCCAGAAATATGCTCCTGCAATTTGGTTTTGGCCATACAAACCTCTTTTCCACTTACGGATGATTCCCAAGGAAATTTCATTCCATTCATGCCATCCGCTTGTGTGGAAACCTTCCCATAGCTCCTTCGAGCTTCAGCTGAGCGATCGAGGCGATACTTGACCATATCCTTTGCACCGTCGGGTGCTAAAAACAGGAGCGCGGGCAAGATCCAAACATCTGCATCCCAAAACGTGTGTCCAAAATAGAGGTCGTTTGAAAGTCCGAATGGGCCAAATCCGTATTGAGCCACCGGCAAAATCTTGCGGGTGGCTGCAGAAACGAGATGCCGACTCATTTCTCTCACTGCAACCATGTCAGCAGGAATCCCGATGAGCTGAATTTTCGGAGGATTTGAATCCACGCCGAGCTTTGGCCCGCTAGACTTCAACTCAAATAGTAGCTTCTCTTCGCCATCTGGTTGATACTTTGTTGGCTCCCAATAGTAACCTTTCCCATCCCTAGTAGGCTCCGCCATCGTTCGTTCGGGCTTATATCTAACGTCGAATATATTCCATTCACTGGGGACTCTTTTGTCCAACATCGAAATTGGCTTCTTTGCATGGCTAGAACATCCGACGAGCAAAACCAAAGACAGCAAAACCGGTGCTTTAACGGCCAAGGTCTACGCCCTTTGCAACCGCGGCGACAACCGGATTGATGTCTTTGGTTAATTCAATTATCCTTGCCCGATAAGATTCTGGCACCCGACCACTGAGCGTGGTCATCGCTTTAATTCTCGACCCACGATGTGGAGAGTTCAAGCCAGATCCTGCCAACCGCAAGGATTCCTCAGTTCCAATCGCACCTAGAAGTTGAATTCCTTGAACTTGGGAACGCTCGTCTGCGCGACCCAAGAGCTGCTTTCCGAGTTCTAACCCCCGAGGATATTTCGCGATGAATTGAATCGCCTGGGTCCGAATGATGATGTCCTTGCTCAGCATCAAAGATTCCATGGTTGAAACCAGTTTCTCGTCTCCGAGAAAGGCGATAGCAATGACCGCGTCTTGAGCCGTTAGCGAGTCTCCAGACAGCACGAGACCCGAAATTTCGTCGATAAATTCTTTTGCTCCTATCACCCTTGCGTAGCGAGCAGCCATTCTGCGAGTTACATCGTTTTGAAGGGCCGGGCCGATAAAAGTTCTCATTTCTTGACTGTTGGTCATGGTTGCAATTTCAAAGAAGGCCCGTTTGCCAAACGCAGTAGCTGAAATTGCTCGCTCGCCAAGGACTTTTCGCGCTTCGGGCACCTGGAATACGATGTTCGCCGCGGCGCGTTTCGACCGAGTATTCGATTGACTGGCGACAACATCACAGAACCGAATAAACGCAGGCAAGCCAATTGCGTTAAGTTTTCGACTGGCATCGTTGGCGTCCCGTCCTGCAGACTGAACCTTTTCCCAGAGTTCATCTATTTCTGCCACCGAAGCTTTCACTGTTCCTGGTTTGGCAACGGTTGGGCCTTCATTAGTCTGCCCTTCTTCGTTACTGTAGGCAACGCTTGAATTTCTAAAGACTGCGGTCCCGGGTACCGGGCCACTGGCGATTCGATTATCTCCTCCAAAATCGGCAAATAGTCCGATACCAAACCGACCTTGAATCTGAATTCCTACGCCAACTGGGCCAGAAAAACTGTCTGATCCTTCGGCATCGAGATAAATGGCAATGGCCCCTTCTTGTGCGGTTGCGGGCTGGCTGTCGTGGGCGGCCACGACATCGTTTCCGGCACGATCAAGTACAAACGCGAAACTTCGGTCCGTCGCATAGGCATGACATTCGCTTTCTCTCACCATATAAACGTCATCTCCGGCGAGGTCAAATAAGAGGCCCGATCCTTCTGAACTTGCATAAGCTTGG
>JAYVXG010000030.1:0-2754 GCA_043785475.1 Armatimonadota bacterium | reverse complement strand
TTTCTACTGGGATGAATATGTGCGATTCTTTGAAGCTCTTGAGGCGCTCGAATTCCACACTCTAAAGCATAAAGAGTTTCTTCCGCACCGAAGTATTCGAATTAAACCTGGAATGTTTAGTGAACAAAATGACCAAATACTAATCCTCGGTTAGTAACTTTGTCGTTGAAGGGCACATGGCGAACATGGTGGCAATTATCACACACAGGTAGCATGGGCCATGAGACGGCCGTTCATGATTGGAATCTTGGTGATTTGTTGCGGGTGCTCATCGCAAAAGCCAGCTGACCCGGTCGTTGGGAATTATGTCGGTTGGATGATCGATAATGGAGAGGCTTCCGCATCAGACGGCTCGCAAGGAATTACCGAGAAGTTGGAGCTGAAGGCGGACGGCACGTTTCACTATCAACTCAATTCCAATGTGATGGTTAATATCGCGGCCAAAGCCGATGGCACATATAAGCATGTAGATAACGCAGTGAATTTATCCGGAACGCTGAAAGGCACTTCCGACGACGGTTACTGAAAGAGCAACGACGACAGGCCGTACACCCTATCCGCTACCCTCGAAAATGGCAGTCTTCTCGACAAAAGTTTTCCGGCAATGGAGCACTATTTTCGAAAGGAAGGCACGGGTCCCCCGACGCTTCCTGGCAAATACAAGCTGAAAGTATCTGATTCCTCTGCGGTAACGATGCTCAAAGCTGTGGAGAAAATTTATGCGTCAATGAAGACGTTTACAGCCACTGGGATTGTAGAGTCGAAAGGCGCAGGATTTGCGCCACAAAAGGCCAAGTTCAAAGTGTTGTACCAAAGTCCGTCAAAATTCCGATTCGAGGCTTCGGTTCTCGATGGAAATACAGAATTCAATCGCACGGAGATCACGTGGAGTGGTGGCAACAATTGCTGGATGTATACAAAGGAATTTGGCGAGCATACCGATCGACCGCTTGGGAATGCGCTTGGAATCATTGCGGTTTCGTTTGGATCGGAAGCGGACTTCTTGCCCAATCTTCTTTTGCCCCAGGCACTGAGTTCAGAATCGATGACGAAAACTTATCCAGAAGTTACTTTTTTGCCAAATGAAACGATCAACGGTCAGAAATGCATGGTCTTTCAAATGCGAAGCAAGGGCGCCTATGTAACCAAGTTATGGGTCGCCGAGTTGACGGGCTTGATCGTGCGCTACTTTGACAGTATTCGCGGCGAGACCATTACGATCGATTCACAAGTAGACAAACCGATTGATCGGAAAGCTTTCAATTTTGGAAAAAGATCAAGCAAGTAGCTTAGAAATCATAAAGAGCCCTCACCCCCTGCCCCCTCTCCCAAATTGATGCTAAAAAGTCCGACTCATTAAAGAAGTCTTTGGGGCGCATCAAGTTAGGAGAGGGGGAGCCCTAAAAGAAACTCTTGACCGAATCGCATACGTGCTGAACTTGTTGGGGCGTGAGGTGCGGATGGATCGGCAGGCTCAACACCTGCTTCGATACTTCTTCAGTTACCGGTAGCGGCCACGCTGGCGTAAACGCAGCGTACGGCGTATGGTGGTGGATCGGAACCGGATAATAAATCATTGACGGAACGCCTTGTTCCTTCAAGTGGGCTTGCAGGTCGTCGCGGCGAGCCGTCTTCACCGTGAACTGGTGGAAGGTGTGGTTATTGCCGGGTGACGTGATCGGCAAGGTCAGCCCTTCTATTCCCGCCAACTCCTCGACGTATCGACCTGCCGTGACGAGCTTCTTCGCTCCCCACTCACCCAACTTGGTCATTTTCACCGTAAGGATCGCCGCCTGAATTTCATCGAGGCGCGCCGTATAACCAAGATGGTCGTAATAATATCGTTCGCGACCCATGCCGTGGACTCTTATTGACCGACACTTCTCATTGGTTTCATCGTCATTGGTGGTGATCATTCCGCCGTCGCCTGCCGCGCCAAGGTTCTTGGTGACGTAGAAGCTGTAACCCGCCGAGATTCCGAAATTGCCCGCTGGAGTTCCGTCGTGTGTGGACTCGATCGCCTGGGCAGCATCCTCAAGAACAATGAGTCCGTGTTTTGCGGCAATCTCGCCGATTCGTTTTACATCGAAAAGCTGACCAAAAAGGTGGATCGGCAAAATCGCTTTCGTTTTCGACGTGATCGCGGCTTCAATTTTGGCGGGATCGAGCATAAAAGTCGAAGGATCAATATCCACAAAAACCGGAGTAGCACCGGTCTGTACGATGGTTTCTACGCTCGCGACAAACGTAAACGCGGTGGTGATAACTTCGTCACCACGACAAATTCCGGCGGCGTCCATCATGATGCGAAGAGCATCTGTGCCGCTGTGCACGGCGATGGCGTGTTTAACGCCATGAAGGGCGGCAAAGGCACCTTCAAACGCCTTATTGTGTGGGCCCAAGACGTAATTCCCGCTGGAAATTACGTCATGAACTACCGCGTCAAGTTCGGTTGCCAGGTCCTTGTATTGCGCCTGAATGTCGTAAAAAGGAACCTGCATATTGTGATTTCATTTTGACATTTTTTTCTTAGCCCAGGCTTGATATTTTGACCGGTGCGCCGCCAATTTCCATGGACTTCCAGGCGGCTTCGGTAAGGCGAATTACCTCGAGCCCGCACTCGAACGGCGATTCACAAGGGACTCCTTTGGTAATGCAGTCGAAGAAATGTTGATCAGGGGTGATGCCACCAGCGACCTCTTCATATACGATGCGATCCTTGGCCAAATTGCGCACTGTGAGCTTGGCCGCGCG
>JAYVXG010000029.1:0-2754 GCA_043785475.1 Armatimonadota bacterium | reverse complement strand
GTTCCTGACGCAGGGCGATACGCAAGATGGCATCGACATCTTCCCCTGACTTTAATGTCTCGCGTTCCACCTCTTAATCATACGATATACACATATTTCGGTTGCAGGTTGCTAAACTAGAAATAAGGCATGGAGGCCGAATATGGAAAGACGGACTAAAATCGTCGTTACGCTTGGACCCGCGGTGGATTCCCGGGAGAAGATTCAACAGCTAATTGAAGCTGGCATGAATGTCGCACGCCTCAACTGTAGCCACGGAGAGTGGAAAGACAAGCGACAATGGATTAAGTGGATTCGCGAGTTAAGCCCAATCTACGGTCCGGTTGCAATTCTTGCCGACCTCCAGGGCCCCAAATTTCGAGTAGGGATGTTGCCGACCTCCGGTCTCGACTTGGTCGCTGGACAAAAGGTCACGCTTGGGCATGGTGCTCAGGTGCCGATTGACCAACAAGAGATTCTCGACGAAATGGATGCGGGCGAACGACTGTTGTTGGGAGACGGTGAGATTGAAATCGCCATTGACTCGAAGGAGCATGAGTGGTTTACCGGCTCAGTGGTAACGGGTGGAAATCTCAAAAGTCGAAAGGGAATAACTCTTGTTGGACAAACCTTTAAGGTCCCTGCGTTGACCGAGAAAGACGTCGAGGACATGAAAGAAGCCATCGACGCAAATGTTGATTTTGTTGCGCTTAGCTACGTGAAGCACGCCGCGGATATCAAACTCCTCAAATGGGAGTTGAATAAGCTTGGAGCGAAGGTGAAAATCTGTGCAAAGATCGAAACCGCGGAAGCGATCTCTGAACTCAATTCGATCATGGAAGAGGTCGATATCATCATGGTTGCCCGGGGGGATATGGGACTTCAGATGGATATTGAGGATGTCCCTCGTCTCCAAAAACGGATCATTGACCGATGTACTGAAGCAGGAATTCCGGTCATCACGGCGACTCAAATGCTGGAGAGCATGATGTCAAACCCCCGCCCTACTCGGGCTGAAGTGTCCGACGTCTTTAATGCGATCACAGACGGAACTGATGCCATCATGCTCAGCGGAGAGACTGCGGCAGGTCAGTACCCCATTGAGTGCGTCAAGGTCATGTCACGCATTGCTATCGAGGCGGAATACGAGCTTGGCGACAGCATATACATCAAGCAATCGAAGCACGAACCAGAAGAGCATACTCACGCGATTGCCTTTGCAATTTCTACCCTCGAACGCCAACTCTCACCATCGGCAATTCTTTGCACATCAACGAGCGGACAGACTCCAAGGCTCGTGAGCAAATACCGTCCTAAATCCAGGATCCTTTGCGCGAGTTGGTCTCCGCAAACCGTTGCCTATATGGCCGTTGTTTGGGGCGTTGAAGCGATGAAAATAGACAACTTAACCACAACGGACGAGGTTTTGACTCACGCGACGAATACATTTTGCAAGGCGGGGCGTCTAAAAAATGGAGACCTCGTGATCTTTACTGCTGGAGTGCCAGCGGGGAAGGTTGGTAGCACGAACCTCATCATGACCCAGGTGATCAAACATGTATAGAAAGCGACGACTGAATTATTTTATTCCGGTCGCGGTTGTAGTGGGAATTGGACTGGCAGTGTACAAATCTAGTATGCCTTGGAAGATTTATCAGCAAGAAAAAGGGAAAGCCACCTTGATGCGAACAGAAATGGAATCGACGCAAAAGGCCAATGCAGTATCTCGCCAAAAGAACCAAGTCATGAATCCAGTTCAAAAGGAAGAAGCGGCTCGGCGTATGGGATTTGTTCGTCCTGACGAAACTCCACTACCGGAGAAATCGTCGCAAGCACCGGCATCGGTGCCTGAAGAACCGAAGGCTCCCCATAAAAAATCTATCGATGCGGCTCCACCAATTGACCTAAAGGGGTCTGATACGAATGAAGGGATTGATGCTGCACCGCGATGATCGCCTCGTTTGCTTGTCTTTTTGCACTTATGGATCAGCCAACTTTGGGACAAAGGTGGCATTACGATTTAATTTGGCACTTTCATAACAAAGAGATCAATTTGACCGATGAGGAATCCTTTGACGTCGAGGTTGCGAAAGTCAAAGCCGATTCGGTAACGCTGAAAGTTTCACAAAAACTGGTTTCATCCGTCATTGATGATCAGCGGATCTTGACTGACCCGAAATCTATCCCTGCAACTCATGAGTGGGCACTTTCGGGCAGTGGATCGGTTGCGTTTATGCCTAACGCTCGATTCTCGTTGGAATCTCGTCTATTTCGAATATTGAAAGGCGTAATGCCTGAGCCAACGGGCGACTCCGCTCGCTTAGGGGACTGGACGGTTGAATTTGCGGATGACGGTCTGGGAATGCCTTTCGCAAGATTGAATGTAAGCGCTACAAAAGTTTCGAAAGATACGAGTGAATTTGGATTGAGGTACCGGGAGAAAAACGGCACCTACGGGACAGGACGCTTTGTTCGACGAGTGAAGACGCCCTTTCCATCCTCAGTCGAAATTCATTTCACTAATACGACGATGTCGGGCGGGACCGATATCGTCGATTGCGATTTTGTGATGAAGCTGAAGCTCGACAAATAGGTTACGCGGCTCTGCGAGTGTAAAGAGCAGGCGTTTCACAAAATCTTTCAATGTTAAATTTAGAACCGAGCCACGTTGTAGCCGCCCCACTGAGTTCTATAGCGTTTGGCTTTCCATGCTCGGCGATTTCCAATGTCGCGTTCCACAATTGGCTCAATGCCACGGTCGATCCTAGGCCCATG
>JAYVXG010000028.1:0-2771 GCA_043785475.1 Armatimonadota bacterium | reverse complement strand
TGGGGCTTGACCGTTGACGATGTCTACGTGGGTGAGGTCTATCCGTCCCAGCAAGTCAGGACGAAAGTTGATGAGCGAATCGCCAACGTAAACGCCCTCGAACTGGCAAAAGTCTCGCTACAACGGGCAAGAATTGATGCGGAAACAACCCTCACCAACGCCAAAAAGCAGACCGAACTCAACCGGCTTCTTGCCTCGCAAGGGGACAAAGTTCTCGAACTTAAAAAGCTCGAAATTATGAAGAAAGCAGTGGAGAAATGGAACGGAAAAGCTCCGATCATCGGCGGCAATTCTATTCCATTTACGAACATAACCTTGCCATAGGCAGGTTATGTCTTACTGCAGCATATTATCGCCTTCGCAACTTCAGCCACAGACCACCGCATGAAGAGGTGAATCCCTATGGATGGCGGGCTTCCAGCCGGCCAGAAAGTTAAAAAAGCCACGTCAACTTTTGATTCGGCGAATCTTGATATTCTTAAACGAGACCACTCCGTGGTCGCCCTGAATTCCAATTCTGCCGCTCGCGAGCTTTGCAAAATCCGGATAGGCTGAGAATTTGCTCTTCTTGACCCTGGCCCAAAAATCAGGGCTGCCGTAAACATATTCGTAGTACTTGACTCCGTTCATAAAGGTCGCACATTTCTTGGGCGAGACGATGATGTGCATTCGGTTCCATTCTCCCGGAGGCTTCGTTGCATCGGGCGGCTTTGGCATCTCGTCGTGCGAAGGATAGATTTCGTAAAGGTAACCCGCTAACTGACCATGAGGGTCAACTGCCGAATCCATGATCTGAACTTCGGGGCCACTGTGCCACATCGCGTCTCCCTTGTCCGCTACGCGAAACATGATGCCGCTGTTGCCGCCCTTCGAGACGTTATAATCGACCCACAAGTCGAACCATTCGAACTTCTCCTCCGAAACGATGTCGCCCGCAGTGTGAGGGTCACTGCTCGACAGAACGCCATCCTTAATCGTCCAACCCGCCCCGACTCCGGTCTTCATAAAGTTATGCCAACCGTTGGTTGTCTTTCCGTCAAAAAGAAGTTTGTATCCGGCACGATGTTCCCGGGCAGTCAACATATTGTCGGATTGGAAAAGGACAACGGCGGCGAATGTAGCAATCACAAACGAATTGTATCACAGGCAATGTCTCAATCACCTCCTACG
Organism: Armatimonadota bacterium; assembly: GCA_043785475.1. Taxonomy (GTDB): domain Bacteria; phylum Armatimonadota; class Fimbriimonadia; order Fimbriimonadales; family Fimbriimonadaceae; genus Fimbriimonas. Next base: position 1,601 of record JAYVXG010000028.1, on the reverse strand, counting down.
CCGAGTTCCGCTTTGAGTTTTGCCTGGGCGATAAATCGCGAAGCTTGATTCCGTGTTGCAGGCGTTCCCGTTTGGCGGAATAGGTCAAGCACCTTGGCAACTGTCATTCCGTCGTAGCGATTTTTTATGTTAGCAAGGACTCGTTGCCAGACCACATATGCCGACGACTTGAAAAAGAGACCTTCCTTGATTGAGGCTGTGGCAGTTTTCAGATCGCTATATTCGCTGGTCTTTTCGATGCCAGGGTAATTGGCCGCCAGCTTGAGAAGGTCGTCGCTCTTTTCGCTTTGAAATTGTTCTTGCGTTTGGGTAAATATGAGTGCCACAATGTCCGCCGAGAGATCGCCATTCTTGGCGCGGATGGAAGATAGTTCACCGGAAATTTTGTTTCGACATTGAGCGACAAATCCTTGGAGGAGCTTGCCCAATGCTCCCACCGTCTCGCGAGCTTTTTTCTGTGTTGTCCTGGGAGCCGTCGAGGATATGAGCTTTTGCATCTCACTTGTCAGCGGATCAATTTCTTTGGCAACGAGTGGACTGATCGACTGCTGCAGGATTGATGAACTGGCAAGAATCCAGATCTTTGCCCGATCTGACGATATTTGTTCCTGGAATTTTTTGGTCGGCGATGTCTGGGATGCCAGCTTAAGTGCCTTCTCTTGAATAGGTTTTATGTCTGCCCCTTTTGGATCAAGCGCACCCATGGCCTCCGCACAAATCGTGAGCGCAAGCATGTACGCTGGATCGTCGGATTTCAGGTCAGCACCTGCAGTCGTGATGGTGTCCAATGACTTCAGAAAGGCCGCTTTTGTACCACTGAGGTTGATTTTTCCTCCAAGACGAATCCAGTCCGCAACCGATCCGTCCTGCTCAGCGTTAATCGCACGAAGAAGCTTTTGCCCTGGCGTACCCTCAGCTAATTCGATGGCAAACTTGAGCATCATTGTGGGCTGACCCTCGACAGCCTGGCGATCTTCGTAGCCCAGTATCGCCATGTACGGCGAAAATTGATTCAGGCGAGAAATAAGCCTGATGTCATCAAAAACTGGATCAGAGTTTTTCTCAAGGGTAGCAAATTTGCGAAACTCCGCCATTGTGATGCCGGACGGGGCATGTCTAGCGAGGTTCACGATCGTCTTGCCAAAATACGCTGACGGCCAAGTAGGGTGCAGGGCAATAAGAAGATCCGCCGACTCTAAGGCCTGCTCAAGAATTTCGGGACTCGCATCTGGCCGTGCGGCCGCGATGACTATAAGGAGTCGTAAACGCTCGGGGACATACAGATCAGGCGGTGTTTGATAACGACCCGATTCCAGGTCCTTGAGGGCCTGATGGAGAGACTCGGTTCTTCCAGGATTAAGTGCTGCCTGTTGAATAGCCATCGAAATCGGCGCAGGCATTTGCTGCCGAAGTTTGTTCCTCGCCTTGGCTCGATCAGGACCAAGAAATTGAATGGTCGTAATTTCGTTGTCCAGGAACTCAATGATGGGATTTGAAGGGCTGAGAATCCTCAGCCGACCAAGATCAAGTTTTGCACCCGCGACATCCATACACATGGAATGGGCTATTACGCAAGAAATGAGAACGGCCTCGTTTTCTGG
>JAYVXG010000027.1:0-2773 GCA_043785475.1 Armatimonadota bacterium | reverse complement strand
GAAAACGAGCTTGTTGTAGTGGTCAAGAACAATGATGGCGCCGGGGGAATCAATGGCCCGGTTACGATTGCGGCGGCAATTTCGGGTGGAAAACCTTTGGGCCTTGAGTGGACGAACACGTTCCGCCCGACAGGAGCCACTCGCTATTCGCTCGATACTACTCGCACGCTGACTCGGCTTGAGCACCCACAAATTCGGACCGAAAAAGCAAAAGGCGCACCGCTGGTGGTTCGATCGAGGGTGAAGTTTGCGAATCCGAACTTTGGCGCAAACGGGACCGAAATCCTTTTGGACGCGGGAGGAGACGGGTTTCTGATGCTGAACGGACACGGGCTCGGCCGATATTGGGAAGTCGGCCCGCAAAGGGCGTATTTCATCCCGAGAGGTTGGCTGAAAGATCAGAACATTCTCGAATATACCGGCTCTCCAGGTCGACTTGGCGACCGTATTAAAGCCGCCGAACTGAGGGCATTGCCAATGGTGGAATAGCTCAAAATCTGCACCATTAGCTCTAACGTTAGCTCTTGCGGTCGAAGGTTTCTTCCGAATCCTTCAACCGCGAAAGATGTCTACTTAGGCTTAACTGGTCGAACCCAATCGACCAAGGCCTTGCTGATAGCAATCTGAGCCGCTCGCTCTTCTTGCGGGGCAGCGGGGCCGCCGCTAACTGCGGTTACGAGTGGAGTGATGAGAATATCGCCCGCAATCTTCAAGCCATTGCTCTTCTCGTCACTGCGTCCTTCAATGCCAAGCTTTTCGTAGAGTGTGTTTCCGGTCGCGACATCCATAATCGTTACGTTCACCTTCGCGGTGGATACAGTTTTCGGACCTACGTTCACCCAAATACTTCGTGTATGCCAGGCAACTGAACCATAAATTACATAAGTAGCATGCACCGTGTTACCAAATGCTTGCAGAGTAGATTTCTTTGCAGACTCTGACGCTGTCGGCATCCGGTAGTCGGCTCGACTCCATTCTGAAAAAGCGACATCGTTTGGAACGACTTCATAAGTCGCCTTTTTGGAAATTTCGCCCACAATTCGAGAGACCGATTTTCTCGCGGTCTCCGTCCCATTGGTGAACGCCCACGGGTATGCGACGACCGTTCCAAGACTTTGGCCCTGAACCTGGTTCAGTTTCGGAGACATCGGGCTCGCAGGCGCTGATGCAATCGCAAACAGAGCGACGAGCGTCGTTGAGTGTAAATTTCCTAGTTTCATTCTTTTATGTTCCGGTCCGCCTGACACGACCCTTCTGGGCGGGCGTGAATAAGTCGGACGTTCTAGTGCTATTAACTCCAAATTTAGCCGGTAATCGCCTGTCAATGAATCCGTAGGTCATTTGGCTGATTCTGTTTTCGAAGAAATTCGGACCTGAAGTAACGGTTTGAATCGGCTTACTAACTCCGAGTGGCGACTATTTCTCGCTATGCGCAAGCAGATTTGAGGTTCGGCAAAACCAATCGATAAGGCTTATCGAAATTCTGAAATTTCGCTGAGTTGTTTCCTTGCTATATCCGGAACCACGCAGTTCTCAGAGGGATAACCAACGGGCATTAAGAGGAACGGTTTTTCATTGATCGGACGTCCGAGAATTTCCCGCAGGAAGGTCATCGGAGCGGGAGTGTGAGTCAGCGTCGCCAATCCTGCACGATGCAACGCCTGAATCAGAAATCCGACCGAAATACCGACAGACTCGGTCATGTAGTAGTTTTTAAGCCTGGTTCCGTCGGACAAAAGATCGTAATCTCGCCGAAAGACCACGATCACCCAAGGAGCGTCTGTAATGTGGTCTTTCACGAAGTCTGTACCTAACGGTGCAAGGGCTGAAAGCCACTCTTTCGGAGCTCGATTCTCGTAAAAATCTCGCTCCTCCACCTCGACCCGATCCCGAATCTTTTGTTTCAATTCTCGGTTTGAGATCGCAACGAAGTGCCACGGCTGTTGGTGAGCTCCACTTGGGCCAGTACCGGCAATCTTGATCGCCAATTCAATTGCCTGTTTGGGAACGGGGTCCGACGAAAACATCCTAACCGTCCGCCGAGCGTTGGCCGTCTCGTAATCGCGGGTTAGGCTAGCAATCATGTCTTCATGGAGTACTTTCACTGGATTGTACGGAATCATGGCGGGTTTCATGCCGCAAGGCTACCCGTGGTAACGATAAGCTACGACGGCGGCATAGTTACTTTTCCATCTTGGTTGCTCGCAAACCTACTGCTGCGAACCTAAGATCCTCGGTATTCCAAGGACGGCCTTGGACCAACTTCCAGGCTGCTGATCCCGACAGGTAAGTCTCGAACATGCTCGTTTCCTTCACCGTCCAACCAGCTCACGGCCTTCGCCACGTCCAGACCAAAATGAAGGAAAGGACCTAGAAACGTTGTCGGGTCCTTCCCAAAAAGCTCCGATCGAATCTTCCCTGTAGAATTCCCGGTCATTTGGCCGTAACCAAGGCTCAGCAAATTCGACAGTGCAGTAGTCACTTTGCCGCCATTAAAAAGCTCAGCTTTACCCTGTTCCAAGTTCAAGAAGAAGTTGTACTTTGCTTGAATTGTTGTTTGCGGTGCTGTCACCAACATTACCGGCGAGGAGAATGGAGTGACAATCGTATTCCCAAACAAGTAAATATTCCCAATCCTGGTTCCCTTCTCAACGCCATAGTGAATCACGCCTCGGTTTCCGGTGCATTTCGGGTCTTTTACAATAAGATTCCCAATCAAAACCGCATTCGAATTCGGCCGACTCGTGTCCCAAGCTTCGGGCAAGTCGATTTC
>JAYVXG010000026.1:0-2775 GCA_043785475.1 Armatimonadota bacterium | reverse complement strand
GTCGGGAGAACCCGCCAGAGTGCCTTGGCGGGGGAGTGTAAGTCTCGCCCTTCCTTTTTGCTTCCGATGCTCGTCGGGCTTCCGCGGCGCGAGCCCGAGCCACGGCAACTTTGATTTCAGACTCAATATTCGCCGCGTCGGAATCGAGTTCGTCAAGAATTGTCTCAAGGTTCTGTTTCTTGTTCTTGAGGACTTGGAGATAGCCCTCCTTTTCCTTCTGGGCCGAATTGAGTTCTTGTTGCTTTGACTCCTGTTGAACCATGAGTTGCCGAACATGCCGAACTTCAGCATCTTGCTCTTGCTTCTTCCTTTTTGCTGCTTCTTGCACCGCTTGGAACTCAGTAAACATTCTTCGATCGCCCATCTCGACTCGGTTAGCAATGAACTCACGGGTGGAAAGATCTGCTGCACTTTTCGAGCTGAAGAAGAATTCGATGACATTGGGTTTTCCCTCTTTGTAAATCGAGCGAATTCTTCGCTCAACCTGGGTCTTTTTTGCGGCTACGCCCGCATTAGCTTTCCCAAGTTCCCCCTTGAGTTGCTGTTGCCTGGCTTTCGCCAAACCCAACTGATCTGTGGCATCTTCAAGCTGGTTGGAAACCTTTTGGAGGCGATTTTCAATCGTGATCATTTGGACTTTAACATCGTTAATGCCCGCCTTCGTCGCCTTCAATTTTTTTTCCGCGACTCTTTTTGAGTGTTTTACATCATCAAGGCCCTTTTTGAGTTTGTGGACAGACTTTTGCCCGAGGGTGAACACCGGGGATATGAGGAGGGCTATGAGTAAACCAGCAACGGCACGGATCACCGAATCTTTCCTCGTAGGTTAATCAGTGCCAATATCGAGCAAAGCGAGCCGTACGCCGCACCCGCAATTGAGCAGACAAGAAAGACTTGATTTGCCGGATAAAGTGGGAGGCCGCCGATGTATGGATAAGCTCCCAACGACCCCTGCAATTGGCTATACGAGAGTTTTAAGAGGAGGCTCGCCACCAATCCTCCGAAAAATCCTTGGAACGTTCCTTCCAAGAGCAGAGGGGTGTAGATCGTTGTGTAAGTAGCACCAACTAGGCTCATGATCCGCAGTTCGAGCCGACGAGACATCGCCGTTAGTCGAACAACGGTAAAGATCAGGACTCCCGATACGAGGGCAAGCAGTCCGCCCGCGACCAGGCCAATCCATTTAAGGAACCGTAAACTCTCTTCGACCTGCTTTTGGGTGTTTTGAAGGTATTTGACACCGTCAGGCTCGACTTCGGGGAGGGACTGGATGGCGCCGGCAATTCCGTCGCTTTTGCTGAGATCCTTCAGGACAACTTTGTATGCGTCAGGAAGGATATTGTCAAGGTCCTTTGTTTTTTCAGGATTCTCGGCTTTAAATTTCGTCCAAGCCTTATCGCGAGGGATCCAGTTGACGGTTGCAACTCCATCCATAAGCCGTATTTTCTGAGCGACGACCGAGATTTGTTGGACCGTCGTTTTGTCCTTCAGGAACACTCTCATTTCAAATTTGTCCGTCAGTCCTTGCCCAAATTTCAGGATTCCGAGATAGGTGAGAGCCAATCCTCCGGTGATGAAAATGCAAACCGAAACCGTGATGGTTCCCAGGACAACCATTCCGAGGTTTCGTCGAACGGATACGAGCCATTCGCCGAGGATGAACGTGATGCGATCAAACATCTGGGCTTGGCTCCTCAGATACTGACTCTTCCTCAGGAATTACTTCGATAAGTTGATGATCGGGGGCTGCTCCCTCGATCTGAGTGGACTGTTGGGTGATTTGATTGTCGACAACCTTTGTGTCCGAAACGATTCGGCCCTCGTCAATCCGGATAACACGCTTATTCAATTGCTCAACTACCATCATGTCGTGAGTTGCGACGATTACGGTCGTTCCGCGTTCATTCAGGTTCATCAGCAATTGCATGACTTCCATCGAGTGTTCGGGGTCAAGATTGCCGGTTGGTTCGTCGGCGAGCAAAAGCGGAGGGTCGTTGATGAGAGCACGACCGATTGCAACCCGTTGTTTCTCGCCTCCCGAAAGTTCGTCCGGAAAACTGTGCATCTTGTGGTCAAGATGAATTCCAAACAGAATGAACGCCATGCGCCTTTTGGTTTGCCGCTTGGTTTTTCCGGCAGCTCGACTGGCGTAGGCAATGTTTTCGGCGACGGTCTTTTTGGGTAGGAGGGCAAAGTCTTGGGGAACAATTCCCATTTTGCGTCGCAAAGTCGGGATGAAGATTGACCATTGCTTGTTAATCGTCCTTCCGTCAACGATGACGCTACCAGATTGAGCTGAAATCTCGCGTGACAAGAGTTTGAGCAAAGTGCTCTTGCCTGCGCCAGTTTTGCCCACCAGAAAGACGAATTCACCTTCCTCGATGACTAGGTTACAGTCTACGAGTGCTTCGCTATGCTTCCGGTATGAAACGGAAACGTCCTTGAATTCTACGTAGGGCTTTCCAGTCGGCACTGCTTGTTAAGATACCTAAGGCAAGGGCGAGGGAAGAGAAAGAAGCTAGGATGCTGAGAAGCAAATCAATGGCCATAGTTGTGAGGCACGAAGCACCCATGTGTTTCAAAAACTACATGCACAGGGTAGGTACGCTAGCGTCTTGGTATCCGCCCTCTTTTTCGACTTCGATGGTCTTATTCTCGATACCGAGACTCCCGAAGTTCTTGCTTGGCAATGGCTATTTCAGTCGCACGGACATGAGTATCCCGATCACGTTTGGATGAATATTGTAGGTCGTGGTCCCGATCAGGTCGATGAGC
>JAYVXG010000025.1:0-2776 GCA_043785475.1 Armatimonadota bacterium | reverse complement strand
TCGGATTCTTTGTTGGGTTCTACGGCGATGACTCCGTGCGCTTTATCGGCGTCGAAGCTGGTGGTCACGGACTCGCCAGTGGCGAGCACGCAGCCCCGCTAACCGCCGGTTCGCCCGGTGTCCTTCATGGAAGTTACAGCTACCTAATGCAGGACGCTGATGGACAAGTCATTGGAACCCACTCCGTTTCCGCTGGCCTCGATTACCCCGGCGTTGGCGCCGAACACTCTTACCTCAAAGACCTTGGTCGAGCCGAGTACGTCTCCGTCACCGATGACGAAGCTCTCGACGCATTACAATGGTGCGCCCGACGAGAAGGTCTGATTCCGGCGCTCGAAAGCGCTCACGCCTTTGCCGCACTTAAGATTCCCGGCCTATTCAAACCAGGAACTCGAGTGATTGTCAACATGAGCGGACGAGGCGACAAAGACATGGTCACTGTCGCCAACATTCTCAAACTGTAGTTTTCTCTCGAGTAACGGTGGTTGGTGCGACCGCATTGGAAACGAGGTCACTAAAGGACTTTCCAATCACGTCTTGTTTACCCAAACTGGAAAGATTAGGGAATTCCTGTTCCACAGTCGGATTCAACTGGATGATCTTTGAACCGGTTTCTATTTGCGGATTCAAGATAAGTTCCATAGCTTTAGAAATCCCCGAAGCATCCGCACTCGTCACAGGCTTATTCAAGAGATCGATGGTCGACTGTTGACCCGCAAGCGTGGGAATCGATGCTCGACCAGCGGTATTAAAGTTTCTTAGGCACAAAAAGAGGGCGCCTTCTAAGGATGTCCCGAGGCGATGCTCGGCAAAATCTCGGAGGGTCTTGCCATCGGACTGAAAGTTCTTTGACTTCGAAGGGTATCCCGTTAATTCAGAAAGTTTTGAACTGTAGCGATTCTCATAGGGCGTAAAATCCGAACCGACCGCAAGAAAGTGCGGCGTAATCGGAATATCAAGGAAATTGCTAAGTATTTTTTGATCAAATCCCAGGTGAGTGGGCCACGGATTAAGCTCCAAAAGGTATCCGCGAACAGCCTGCAAAGCAGCGACGGTTACGCGAAAGTCGAAGTCCATTATCGGAACAACAGCGGCGAAATTCCAAAGGAATGTTCGTTTCATACTGAATAGTACGCCGATTGTCTATGAAAGCGAACCGTATAGGAAAAAGAACTCCATTTAGCCCTAAACCGAACGAGAGAGTATCCTATCCTAATGGTTTTCATTGCGAGTCTTTTTGCTGCAGGAGTGATGTCCCATACCCAGGCCAAAAAGCCCCCCGAGTCTGAAGTCAATCCTTTACTTCTCCCGATTCGACGATCCGATTCCCTCTCCGTCAACGTCAACAAATGGTTTGATCTCAATACCGGCAAACAAAGCTCGCTCGAGGCTTTTGTCACTGCCGCCGACGCATACCAATTCGTCTTCCTGGGCGAGTCTCATGATGATCCAGTTCACCACCAAATTCAGTCAAACGTTATCGAGGGTCTTGCCAGGCGAGGTCGAAACGTGATCGTCGGTTTCGAAATGTTCACCCGACCGAACCAAGAAAACCTGTACGCATGGACCCTGGGAAAGGAATCCGAGGAGGATTTCATCACGAACTCAAATTGGAAAAAGGAATGGGGATTCTCCTTTCCCCTTTACCGACCAATTTTTGACGTGATTAAAGCCAATCGGATTCCGATGGTTGCGCTCAACGTGCCCCGCGACTGGGTTCGCACGGTCGGAAAAGGTGGATTGAAAAGCTTAACTACCGAGCAGCAAGCTCAAGTCCCGACCGTCCTTACCAACAATTTGAACCACAAAGCTGTCTTTGATGGACTGATGGGTGGTCACCCAGTAACCGGCACGCAAGGCGACAACATCTACGCGGCCCAGTGCCTTTGGGACGAAGGGATGGCCGACACCGCCCTCAAGTACATCTCTAAACGATACGGCTCCCCGGCGAATTTGCCCAAGAATTTCGTGTTTGTGATCGTCGCGGGCATGGGGCATGGACTGTATAAGCAAGGCATCAATTGGCGAATCATGCGCCGCACCGGCATGGACACCCTGACCATGATCAACATTGCAGGCGAGAAGGCTCAGCCAGTTTCGCGTGGGCTAGCCGACTTCGTCTACGTTGCTCCATCGTTTGCGCGCAAGTAAGAAGCGTAAAAAAGCCCCGAACCTTCTAGTCTCGGGGCTCTTTTTCTGCCGAACTCTCTAGCTTTGCCGCAAGGCTTCGATTCGCTTTTCGATTGGAGGGTGAGATGAGAGTAGCGCGAACATTGCTTTTCGATCCATAATTTTGGCGGTCGCAAGTCCGTTCGGCGCATCAAGCTTTTGATACTTTACGTTCAGGGTTTCCAACGCCCCAATCATCGACTCCTTGCTCACCAATGCTCCGGCACCCGAATCTGCTCTAAATTCTCGCTTTCGCGAGAACGCCATGGTGATGAACGACCCTAAGAATGTGAACAACAGTTGGCAGGCAATGTTGACCGCATAATAGACCAACGTAGAAATCTTAGAGTCAACCATCATCGAAGCGGCATAACCGATGATTCTCGCAAGGAAAATCGCGAATGAGTTGATAACACCTTGAAGCAAGGTCATCGTCACCATGTCGCCATTCGTGATGTGGGTGATTTCATGGGCCAAAACCGCCCGAACCTGGTCATTAGGCATGTTCGTTATGAGCCCGGTTGATACTGCGACAAGTGACCGCTTCTTAGTTGGTCCCGTTGCAAAGGCATTCATTTCGTCGCTCACATAGAACCCAACTTCCGGC
>JAYVXG010000024.1:0-2778 GCA_043785475.1 Armatimonadota bacterium | reverse complement strand
AATCTCTCGATCGATAATTGCGAGTGATGCGATCCGGACGAGAACTCCGATCAATAGGCCCTCTTGGTCCATGGCATTCGCCAAATATGCGGCCAGCTCCCAGTATTTTTCAGCATTGACCATCTCGCCTTGCTCAATCGCGCGGTGTCCTAGCTGAACGAACAACGTCACCCAGTCTTTTACCCCGCTATATTCCGGAAACAGCGTTGCCGCGGGATTGCTAAAGTCGCGCTTAAACATCAAGAATTTCCTGTGACTGGCCTCATCGATCGTGCCTACCGCTGGCTTAATTTCTGCCCAGTGAGCCACGACACTTTTTTCATTGAACGGCCTTTGCCTGTCAATTTTCAGGTTGCGGACCAACGGTAAAACACTCTGAATGAGCTTCGCTCCGTTATCGGTTTCGGCAATTGCATAACGCGCTTCGACTTGTTCTCGAGTGAAGAAAAGGCCCTCTTTTTCCGCGTCTGCCTTGTTCTTGTCGTATTCACTGGCGGCTTGGCTCAGGTCAGTTTGGCTCACCCCCGCCGCAAACCCGCAAACAATAACGAGAGTAGCAATTCCCGCACCGATCATCGGCTTCTTCCAACGGCTTGGCGCATCGTTTGTCCTATTCATATCCTCTGGTTTTAAACCCGTTGAGACCCCTGTTCGGTGCGTCTTGAATATCTGACGAAAAAAATGAATGCAACCGTGTGGTTTTCGTGGCAAATTTAGTGGGGATACAAAAGGCGAACTCGTCCGGATGGAGGCAAGCTACATTGCTAGTTCTTGGTTTCGATTTGCGGATGGGGAACACGCTTTGGATGAGTTACTTTGGATGTATACACGTATGTATCATTAAATTTTAAAAATAGTGCTGTAAAGTCGATTCCAAAGTGATGAAGATAACGTGTATTCGCGGGATCTTCTTCCAAGCTCGTCCTAATCTGCGCAAGTACCCTCATGTCGTCACCATTCCCGTATTTTGGCAATTGTTGCGACTTGACGATTGCTTTGGCAAAAGTCGAATCCAGTTTCGACTTCCATGCAGAATCAACTCCAGGGAATAGAAGTTGCAACCGCTCGATCGGCGACATTGGTTTAGATTCTTCGACTATGTTTGAACGAACCTTATGCTTTTTGCCCCCTCTCAGGTTTTCGATCATACTGCGAATTCGAAAATGTTCGATTCTAAACATCAATCTCAAATCGTACGGCTTTTGCAAAAAGGGCAGGCATGATGAAACTATGTCCAATTTTTGAGAGGATGGTGCCGCCGAATTTGTTTGAAAATCAAATAGCCACTTCATCATTTCCGAATTCAAATGTGCACGATTGAAATTACCCACGTAAGTACCTTGGCCGTCTAAAGAGTTGCATATAGACGCCAAGTGACGAAACCACAATTTCTTGACTTTGAATTCTTTTGGATCGGAGTTACTGAGCATCTCCGTTTTTTCCAGGATTTTCTCGCACATTGCCTCTACTAAAGTGGCGTGCTGATCAAATTCTATGAAGGAATTCCTCTGACTGGTAAAGTTTGCCGGATCGTCTAAACCCTTGAAAAATTCAACAATTTGCACCTCAGAAGGTTCTTTCTCACCAATTAGGTTGATCAACTTTGCAACGTGGTAAGCCTTTTCGGTGAATCGGCGCTTTGCCGAATACTTGGGTGTATCCACGGCTTCCAGACACGCCTCTTCACTTTCGAACACGCCAGCTTTCTTCACTAATCTCGCGTTACTTTCAAATCTTGCCTGCTCAGGCAAGATGTCGTTTGACGCATAAAAAATCGCGAGCGATCCGCCTAAAGCGATGATGCTCGAAATAACCCATTTTGCCGTGCGAACGGAATTGGATGCGAAGAAGATTTTTTTCTTCACTTCCTACTTTATAGAATATTTTCCAGTATTTTTGCTTATGCCGCTCGACGTTTTCGTGAACTTAACAATTTCGTACGATCTCTATACTTGTTAACCGTCCGTCTGGCAACGACGACGCCCTTGGTTGCCAGGATTTGGGCAATTCGCTCATCTGAAAGCGGATTGTCAGGGTTCTCCGTTGCCAATATCTCCTCAATCATCTTCTGTACTCGCAAGGCAGGCTTGAAGAACACATCGAAGGAGACCGTTTCACCCGTAGGAAGCTGGACAAATTTGCTTTGGGTTGCCCGGCTAATCGTGCTTTCATGAAGTCTAAGATCGTGGGCAAGGATGGTTCGGGTCAACGGCACCAAAAAGGCTGCGTCTCCAGTCGATACAAATCCAACTTGCCGTTCTATGAGATACTGTCCGATCCGCATCATTGTGCGGTGGCGTTGGTCCAGTGACTCAATGAAGTTTGATGCTCGCTCGACAAAGTGAGAAATATGCCGACGCTCATCCTTGTCTTTTCTCCGATCATCTTGTAAATCTGCAAGCCGCTTCTTGTAGTATCCATTGAGCGAAAATTCGATGCTCGTCGGACCTTTGACGGCAATCTCCCAGCCCTGTTCGGACCGGGTTAAAACGATGTCCGGTTGTATAGCAGGCAGTCTTGCTTCGGAAGTATTTGACGAAGAATAAAATGCCTCTCCAGGAAAAGGGGTGCACGCAAGAATCAGACTGAAAACTTTCTCGATGACATCGGGAGTAACTGTAAATTTCTTGGCGAGTTTGAGGTGTTTCCCATTGGTAAAGAGATCCAAATAGTCTCGAACAATCTTTCGAGCGATCTTGCCTTCCAACGAATCATGATGTTTCAGTTGCAACAACAGCGAGTCTTGAATCCCATTGGCCCCGACACCGGCCGGGTCAC
>JAYVXG010000023.1:0-9121 GCA_043785475.1 Armatimonadota bacterium | reverse complement strand
CGGTCAGGATCACATCTTTGTCCGCGAGAGCAACCATGAGATTTGGGCCCGCCATCAATGCCACCCGATCGGGATTTTGAGGATCAATTTTTTCGAACCTCAGCTGGGTTGGAAAAATCACTTCCACCGTGTCGCCTTTTCGCCATGACCGATTGAAACTGACCTGACCGTTTGCGGGAGCGAATTTTGACGTTGCTTTGCCGTTAATGCTTATTTTAAGAGGCAGAGTCGCCCATTTTGGAACCCGGACTTTGACCGCAAAAACGGTTGGCTTTTCTGGTGAAAGGGTGATTCTCGTACTCAGTTTTTTGGGGAAGTCGGTTGATTGGCTAACTTCGACGATTTGGTCGCCACGGCGCCAAATAAGTTTGGACGGAACAAATAGATTGACAAAGACATCTTTAAAATCTCGGAAGTATATGTTGAGCGGATAGTCGGCGGTGATCTCTGCGTAGGTTCCTGAACAGCACGTCCACGGTTCATCGCGCCGGATTTTTTTGGCACCCGGGCGGTAGTCGGAATAATAAAATGAGTGCCCATCGGCAACGGGGGGGAGCGAGGAGAGCAATCCATTGATGAGTATTCGCTCCATATTGTCGCCATATTTTGGGTCCCCAGTGAACCGGAGCAGATAACGGTCAAGATTGACCGTTGCATACGAGCCGCAGGGAGTCTCAAATCCATCCGCAGTCTTTGTAAGCGACTCATTCAGTTTGCCTTTGCCCAGCTCGACGAATCGCTCGTTGGGTCCCCATCCACCCGATGCGTACGACTGGGTTTCGGTCAGCCACTTCCAACTACTTTCGGCGGCAAGAAAATATTTCATCTCCCCGGTCGATTCGTATGCTTTTGCCGCAGAGGCAAGGGTGTTAACGTGACTGTAGGCATGTTGTGTGGGTTTAAAACCATTGTTATCGACCACGAATTCGTCGTAAAATCCCTGGCTGTAGTCGAATTCTTTTGCGAGGTCGAGGTAGCGCTTTTCGTGAGTCAGTTCGTAGCAGGCGTACAGGTTCTCAGAGAGTGTGTACCACTCGTCACTTCGCCTCGATAAGTTCTTGACAGCCCAGGTGGTCATCCGATCCAATACGGACATGGCTTCTTTGTTTCCGGTCAACGTAAAGGCGTCACGCATGCCGATACAGTTCTTGTCGTACAGGTAGCACGGCCAATTTCGGAACACCTTTTGGGACGAATAGAAAAACCCATCTTTGTCGATCGTTTCATTGAATCCGTGGACGAGGCGCCCGACTTTCTGTTTGAATCGGACGTCGCCCGTTACCGCGTACATGCGGGCAAGGGCACTGACAAATTGACCGAACGGGTGAGCTCCGGCGAAACCTTCAGGGTCGTACCATCCACCCATTGGTTTACCGGGAGATGGTTGTCCGGCTCTGAGACGAAATCCATGGAGGAGGCTGTCTTCGTTGAGCGCCAGATAGAAGTCTCTGGCTTCTTTGGCTTGATTTCCGAACGGTCCGCCCGTGATGGTCACATCGCGGTAGGTGAAAGATTGCAACTTGATTTCGGCAGGCGTAGCCTTTAGCATCAGGGCCAGGAGAATGTTCGCGATCATGTGCCTAGTTTGCCACAAGATTCTTACTCGATCAAATCAGAATTCCGTCTGCGAGCCGCCCAATTTTCCTTGATTGAGCGTCAAATTTAAGAAATTTCAAGTTCACCGATAAGGAAGTTTACGGGCGTTGACAGGTTTCAACGCTGATGACACAAAAGGTGTGTGCAGAGGCCATGCAGGTTGAACGTGCACCATTTGGGCTAAAATTATTGTGATACGAGAGTCAGAGACAAATTGGGATCAAATAATTCTTCGACCGAGCAGGATCGACTCCAGGAACTGGATGGTAGAATTGAGCTTTACCAGAGTCAATTGGCAGAAAATCCGGGTGACCCTCGCATCCATCATTATCTTGGGCTCGCCCTCTATGCGCGAGGCGATATTGAGGCGGCTTCTAGCGAGTTTCGGCATGTGCTGGAACTAAATCGAAACTTTCCTGGCACTCACGTTGCGCTTGCCCTCGCATTGAAAGACCTTGGAAACCTCCACGAGGCTCTCGTTTGGGCGACGAGAGGGGTAGAGTTTGATTCGGGCGATGAAAGTGCTCACTATTGCCTTGGAACCATCCAATATGAGCGAGGCGAGCTCGATGCAGCAGAGAACTCATTCCGTCAGGTTTTGGAGCTTCTACCAAACCATCCAGATGCGTTGCATATGCTTGAGCGAATCGATTCGTGAACTGAAATGGGTGTGCCCTCGCTCCGTCTTCTTGGATTTTGTAGCCTTGCAGTGGCAGTATTGGTTCCGATTTGTCTCTTCTTATTGCCGATAACCTTCTTGCCTGTTTACCGAGTCTTTCACGCACCGCGGCGGTACCACTACTATTATTTTGCCCCCACCGAGACCGCAAGCATTTCGAGCCCTTCGATCATTGCAATCTCTGGATTCTTTGTCATTCTGGGTACTGGATTGCTGATCGCGGGTCGTCGAATCCGAGGTGGTCGGCGGCCTGAAGACGAATCTACTTAAAGCGCGGCGTTGAGCCAGTGAAACACTTTGAAATCTGAAATGGTTTGGGTTTTGGATCGACAAGGAGAATAAGATGTTTCTCTGCAAACAATGACGGGAGAGTCGAGTCAAGCACTTGCTTTCCGTCCACTATTTCCGGATAAACCCAATTTTCCGGTTTACAAAATGTCAGCCCATGACTTTGGAAATACTGCCCAACAGATTGACCAACACATCCTTTAAAGCGATGTCTTGAGTCGTTGCAGTCGCGTACCATCCGCCCCACTGGATTCCAACAGCAATACCGTCTTGTCCTGCTCGTTGATGTGCGCATGGCTTATCTAACCATTGTCAATCACTGGGTGTTCCTATATTTTTTGGCTTCTGATACGCCTCTCCGGTCAGCCATCTCAAAAATTGTTTGCCGCTCCGCTCGGTGAGGAGGTCTTCAAGTTTTTCGACTTCTTCGACTTGACCATCGAAGATGATGGATTCCCCGCCCTTGAAGTCGATTCTTCGCCAAGAAGCGATTCCAATGACTCCCCCCTTGATTCGTATCGTAAGGTTCTCCACGTTGCGAAGCGATTCCTCGATCTTTGGAGTCGGCTGTCCGGGGAAGAACCGAATCTGATCACCTTGGATTTCGATTCGGAAGGACGATTTTTTGAGAAATACCACAATCCTTACTAACTGAATCAGGATCAAAATGATGATGACAATTGAACTTGCGATGGTGGGATTTATTCCAATTTTTGCAGCAAAGACACACTCCACAAGGATGAGGAAAGCCACATTTAACAGTAGCCTCACCAAATGGGCCCTCCCAGCCAAACGAAACGTATGAGTCTCTCGATCAATCGTTGGAATAGTCACGGGCTATTCCTTTTCGTCATCGGGCCGAATGTCCGTAAGTACTGCCGCCGAACCTTTCGACTTATTCATCATCGTGATCATCATACCAATCGAGACAAGGGGAATTGCAACGACGCAAATAGGACAGAGGTTGAACAGGAGATCTACAAATGGAGGCGCGCCTTTCATCGGTTGGTATTGCTGTCAGTTTAGTCTATCGGGCGCAAAAAAGCCGGGGCATCCATGCTCCCGGCGATTAAAACGTTTTTGATTGACGATTACTTCTTTCGGCGTCGGCTAACAATTCCGATTAAGCCTAAGCCTAAAATCGCAAAGGAAGCTGGCTCGGGAACGATCGAGATGTTGCCCGTGTTGCCGGTTGTGCCCGGAAAAAATTCTCGTGTTGCCACGTGCAGTCCGATTCGGTCGACTAAATTTGTACTCAACGCTTGGAACGTGAACGTTTCAGAATGGTTTAACGTAATTCCATTGTTGGGATTGGATTTCCATCCGGCAATTCCCCCTGGACCCGAATTATTGTTGTCCGTAGACCAAGGTCCAAAGTTGCCCGTAAAATTGCTGTTTGTCACCGTGAGATCGTTATTGTCGGACAAAGCGTAAAATCCGATGATGCTCGTGATGTGATAGGTGTTTGCGCCGATCGTAAATGTGGGATTTGAACCTAAGCTAGCAACGGTGGTTAGGCCACCAGGGTTGGACACGAACGTCATTCCGGAATAGGAATCGGAATCCAGAAACGAACTCCTAGATGTTGCCTGTGCAACGCCAACCAACATGACTCCACCCACTGAGAAAATCATACTTCGAAAATTAAAATTCATAATTTGCCTCACAAACCACTTTGGATTTGTATAACCATAAGTATAGACAACCACCCTGGCGTTAGGCTCAATTCTTTAGTAAAGCTAGTATTTTCGTCAGGTATTTTTACCCCATATATGTTTAAATCCGTTGTAACCATAGCTATCCCTGTCTATTGCTTAAATAGTGTTAACGCCTCGGTATACAGTATCGAACGACAGACCGTTCGCGACAAGGAATCCCTCTCAACTTCTCCCTATATTTCCGCCTGTGATCGGCCAAATTCTTCAGTTGCAGGGTATGTTCAGTTCTGAATGAAACAGAGTGAAGTATTTGGGCGAAAGATTGCGCAGAAATCGCTCGAACTTGGCGCGATCAAAATCAACCCGGAGAAACCTTTCCAGTGGGCTTCCGGGTATTTCATGCCGGTCTACAACGACAATCGTATTCTACTGAGTGACCATGAGACTCGCCGAATGGTCGTATCTGGACTTCAAGCTTTGCTGGAAGAAGACGGAATGCTTGTTGAAAATATTTGCGGGATTCCCACCGCCGGGTTGCCGTGGGGGGTCTTACTTGCCGACGAGTTGGAACTCCCGTTCATCTATGTGCGGGACAAAGCAAAAGAGCACGGGATGAGAAAGCAAATCGAGGGGGTTCTTCACCAAGGCCAGCAGTGTGTCCTGATCGAGGACGTGGTCTCCACCGGAGGAAGTGCGGTTAAAGTCGTTCCCATTCTTCGCGAAGAGGGAGCACGAGTGGAAATGACCCTTGCAATCTTTAGCTATAACTTTCGTGAGGGCATCGAGAACTTCCAGCAGCAAGGCGTTAAACTCCGAAGCGCACTTACTTACGCGACCTTGCTCCAGGTTGCAAAAGAAATTGGATCGATTAGTGAGGATGATCTGGCCTCACTACAAGCCTGGCAACAGGATCCGTTTGGCTGGGGTGAACACCGCGGCTTCACCCGCGTCGAAAAGTAGGGCCTGCGAGCATAGCGAACGCCTGATCAACGAACCATCGGTGCTTTTGCGTCATGGTATTCACGGTTATATCGGGTCTCCCCAAGGGAGGGAAAGACGTCGCCCAAGTCGCAATGTTTGTAATCGGACGCAAACTCACGCGTAAATCCCAAAACGGCAAGAAGGTGTAATCAAGATCCATCCGCAATTGGTATTGTTGAGTAAATAAAATCATAGCTTCCTCACCGTAGGCCCACAACATGTCGAGTCTTGTTATTGCTAGGTCGAATAGCGGGTCGCCGATCGATGTCTCTTCCCAGTCAATTACTGCGACCAGGTTTCCGTCTTTCCACAGCATGTTTCCCGGCCAAAAATCTCCATGACGAAAAGTGTATCGATTCTCCTGCATAACCGGGAAGCTTTCGGCCAAAGCATGACGAATTTTAGTCTCTTGCAAAGTTTCATTCGGCTCACCTTCCAGCGGTCGAATATTCACCGGAGAGGGCTTCATAAACGAAAATGCCGGATTAGAAATGTCCAACTGATGAATGTCCGCCAACTGGTTAGCAACTGCTACCACCCTTCTACTTATCTCAGTGACAGTAAGGTCTGGAGAACCTTCCACGTAATCCAAAACCAAATATGGTCGTGGCAAGATCGAACATGATAGGTCAAAAACTCGCGGCTTTGGAACCGGAATTCCGTGGTCTCCGAGGTAAGTCAGGAGGACAAATTCGTTTTTGGCAGATTGTGGATAGTTTTCCAGGCTCCAGGCTCCTACCATCCGCACAACCAGCGATGCATGTCGGCCGGTGACGGATTCGATATCCACGCGAGTCATATTGCATGAGATTCCTCCGCACAGTTCTGTCACTGCGTAAACCAAACATCCAGGCTCGAAAGCCTGGATGACTAGTTTGAATGGACTCATCTCGATGGACATGCCCAATGATTTTAGACCAACATGGGAGGATCAAGTCCCTAGTTCTGCCATTTCAACATCGCATGATCTTATAAAATCAAGCGATAATTCTCAATCCAGTACGTCGATTACAAGGGCCTTCGTCCCTGAATAACTCGGAACAGAACCACGATTATGGCAATGACTAACAAGATGTGGATCAGGGAACCTACGTGTACCACGAAAAACCCGAGTAGCCACAAGACGACGAGAATGACAATAATGGTTTCTAGCATATATCCTCTTCTGATACCTACTCCGCTTCTCAACTCAATACAACGAATCTCGGCAAAAACCTGAAATCAATAGGGACTTTTGTCATGAATTGAAGGTCGTTGCCCCGAGATTTACTTGGTCGACACAGCGTAGAATTGTCGAGTGAGTATCACCACCGCCGCCTACGCCGTCCCATCGCCAACCGAACAGCTTATTCCCTGGAATTTTGAGCGACGCGACCCGAAGCCGGGCGATGTCCTCATCGACATCCTTTTCTGCGGCGTCTGCCACTCGGACCTTCACCAAGCTCGCGACGAGTGGGGCGGATCAAAGTACCCAATGGTGCCAGGCCATGAGATCATTGGCACTGTGCTTGCGGTCGGCTCTGAAGTCACAAAGTGGAAAATCGGTGACACGGTTGGTGTCGGCGTCTTTGTTGACTCATGCCGCGAATGCGAAAATTGTCGAAACGGCGAGGAGCAGTATTGCGACGGCGGAATGTCTGGCACCTACAACGCCTTTGAACGAGATGGAGTGACCCCAACCTACGGCGGCTACTCGACTAAGATAACGGTTGACCAAAACTACGTCGTCACGATTCCCGCCGGAATTCCACTCGACGGCGCGGCTCCTTTACTTTGCGCCGGAATCACGACCTATTCTCCCCTCAAACATTGGAAAATCGGCCCCGGAATGACGGTGGCAGTTGTTGGCCTCGGTGGTCTTGGGCATATGGGCGTAAAGTTCGCGAAAGCAATGGGCGCCCACGTAACCGTTTTGTCCCACTCACCAGGTAAAGCCGAAGATTCGAAGAGGCTCGGGGCCGACGATTTTATTGCTACCAACGGCCCAGACGCATTTAAGAACAACGTAAAACGGTTTGATTTCATCCTTGACACCGTTTCGGCAAAGCACGAGTACGCGGACTATCTTGGGATGCTGAAACTAAATGGAACCATGTGCTTGGTTGGCTTGCCCGATCCAGCAGTAATTCACGCCTTTCCTCTGGTTGGTCGACGACGGAGCCTCAGTGGCTCGATGATCGGTGGAATTAAGGAGACCCAAGAAATGCTGAACTTCTGCGCCGAAAAGGGCATCGCATCCGACGTCGAAGTTATCGACATGTCTTACATTAATGAAGCATACGAAAGAATGCTGAAGAGCGACGTTCGCTACCGGTTTGTCATTGACCTGGCGAGTTTGAAGAGCTAAAGACCTGGGTGGCAAGGGTACACGGCTAAACTCGGCAAAAGCTTGATTGCCAATACTGAGTTTATCCGTGATCGACGCGACCAAGCAAGTGGGATAGAATGCTGCGTCCTGCATGTTGGTATTAGCACTTTTGAGTGGGACGAAACGCAAACGCGGTCTCTTGCTCTGGCTCAGTTATGGATTGCTAGTCATCCTGTCCATGCTTTATGTAGCAGGCATCTTTAAATCCTTGGCGGATTTATCGACAGCTCAATCTTGACTTTGTCTTGAGCGAATGACAAGGCAGAAACAGTGACGAGGAGGGCGGCGCCGAAGGCTTTGGTCAGGATCATGATTTACAAGTCTTTTTGCCGTCGCGCAGCAGGTAGGAATGACTACTATTTCTGAGAGTCATAAATTGCGAGATTGGGACATTTGGTCGCAGAATTTGACCGTTTGATCGCCCCGAGATAAAGAGTTATAATGTTCCCTTGCTTGTCCTCCAAGGCAACTAAACCTCGGTTGTGGATATCAGAATAACTCGGTGGAGAGGGCCACCTTCACCGTCGCGTTGCGAAATTACTTCCGCCACATCGGTATGGAAAATAACTCGTGTGCGCCTAATTTTTTTTGACGATCAAGCTAACTGAGTATCAAGTAAGGCTACCCTCGTGTCGAACATGGTTCAGCATCCAAATGCCAAACGACAAAATATGAGCGAAATAAGTGGCGCAATCGATACGCTTCCTGACGCGGCTCTAACCGAATTTTGAGTGTAATATCATAACGGATAGCTGCCCAGCCCAACGATCGTACATGGTATTCCGTTAACCAGCCATACAAAATTGCCATCCACTTCCTGGGCAATCACCCTATCAAGATCGTCTAAATCGGCCACATTCCTTTTATTCGAGCTCCCTTAAACGTCACGCCCGCAAGTTTGACGAACGCGGACTTTTGGTCATCGGATAGCACCGCCAGCAATTCCATTTCCTCGGCTTTCGAGAGCTTTTCCATCAAATTCACGTCGCGGCTCCCCTTCCGAGCTGAATCCATCAACTTATCCTGCGCGGATTTCCTGATCTTTTTCGCGCTCGCCTTTTGCTCGTCGCTCAGATCAAGTTTTGTCGCCACAACGGGGTCCGTAATGGCGGTACCCCCCCTAATTTGGATGCTCAATTCAAAGTACCTCTGTTTTTGAGGTTCATCCAAAACCGCCAAGAGTTGGGCGTCGATCTTTGAAAAACTGCCAAGATTGACCTCCCCTCCTTGAGAAGCTTTGGTGAAGTTCTTCATGACTTCGTCCATTTGCTTGTTTTGCTCCTTCGTCAGTTTCAGTTCTTTGCGGATTTCGGGGCGTTGCAACGTCGCCATTGGTCCAGACATCATGTCCATACCCAACCCGCCAAACTGAGCATTCACGACAAAAGAGGCAATCAGTGCCAATATAGCTGGTACGGTTTTCATTGAACGGATGTTACCGTCCCTGGCACTTTGATTTCGCTGCCTCTGATGCTCAGTTAGATCAGTCCAATTGGTTTATGCGTGAACGATCGTTCTCCATGCAATCCAGTGGAGGCAAAAAGCTCAAAC
>JAYVXG010000022.1:0-2788 GCA_043785475.1 Armatimonadota bacterium | reverse complement strand
TAAACGGCGGCCGTCAAAGCCAGTCCGGGCCTATGTTGGTATACCGCAAATAATACGAACAGAAGTGTGATCCATACTCCAACAACCAGGGAGTCACCCACGAAACCGCCCACACAAACGATGTCTAGCTCGTCCGTTTCAATCCACGTGTCCTTGAATTGAATCCGAGCCATTTCTTCCCTCGCTTCTTCCCCATCCCTGCTACCTACTGCGCCATCACTTCAGCGAGCAGCAGCTTCTCGGGGTCAATGGTTCGTTCGGTGCTGAGGACGTACGTCAGCGGGTGCGAGACCAATTTGCTACCGTCGACGCCGGCCATTTCTCCCCGAAAACCGCTGAGGAGTCGGTTGGTGGCGAGCGCGCCAAGGCGCAACGCCAGGACTCGGTCGAAAACCGTCGGCGAGCCGCCGCGTTGAAGGTGTCCGAGCACCAAGTACCGACAGTCGAACCCGGTGTTCTTTTCAATAAAGACTTTGACATCGCTGGCGCGAGCCGCGCCCTCGGCGACGACGATAATCGAGCTTTTCTTGCCTCGGTCCGCCGCCGAGCGGAGATTTTGGCAAATATCGAGGAGCGAATACGGCACTTCCGGAATAAGGATCGCCTCGGCGCCACCAGCGAGGCCCGACTCGATGGCGATGAAACCATTTCGACGCCCCATGACTTCGACAACAAAAACTCGCTCGTGCGAGTACGCCGTATCGCGAAGGCGGTCAATCGCTTCGACTGAAATATTAACCGCGGTGTCGAAGCCGATCGAGTAATCGGTTCCGGAAATATCATTATCGATGGAGCCGGGGATTCCCATTACCGGGAAGTGAAATTCTTCTTGGAGTTTCAGTGCGCCGGTGAGGGAGCCGTCTCCGCCGATGACGATGAGGCCTTCGATGGCGTTGGCTTTGAGATTTTCCATCGCTTTGACGCGGCCCTCGGGGGTTCGGAATTCGGCACTGCGGGCCGACCGCAGGATGGTTCCGCCTCGATCGATGATGCCGCCGACCGCTTTTGAGTCTAAAACTTCGGTTTCATTTTGGATGACACCTTCCCATCCGTGCAAAAATCCGACGACTTCGGTGCTCCGGTAGATTGCCGCGCGGACTACTCCGCGTATGGCCGCATTCATGCCGGGAGCGTCTCCACCGCTAGTTATGAGTCCAATTCGCTTCACTTACCCGTTCATTATGCCCAAAACCGGGCATACTTATTCGCGTGATCAAGGATAGGCTTCACCAACCAGTCGGTCGATTTATGCGTCCTTGCGTCACGATTGAGGATTTTGCCAGCGTGCATCTCGCGATTGAGCGAATGCGGGACGCTGGGCAAGAGTGTATTCCGGTCACTCACGACGGAAAATTGATCGGAGTCTTGACTCAAAAAAGCATTGTTCGCATTTTGGGTGAAAGCATCGAAAGAAGCGAGGCGGTGGGGACTTTAGTAGAAGGCTTACCCTCCATTTTAAACAAAACCAGCGGCGCGGAAGCCTTGCGCCAGCTCGAGAATAATTCGACTATTGTCGTGGTTGACGAGCATGAGGTGGTGTGTGGCTTACTCACCCCATCTTGCTTTATCGGAACGGTTACCGAGCCTGAGCGGCCCCCGATGGTGGGTGGAATGGCGACTCCATTTGGGGTTTACCTGACGACAGGATCGGTGCGCGGCGGCAAGAGCGGGTGGTATTTGGTCACTACCGGCGTGTTTCTGATGATGTTTTTGGGGATTGGAAACGAGATTATGGGGCGGGCGGCGGCGGCCCTGCCGGTGGCTTGGCAGTTAGGAGGTTTGACCCCTATCTTCGCCCGGCTTTTCATGCTGCTCGCATTTCGAGCTCTTCCGATAGCGGGTTACCACGCCGCCGAGCACATGGTGGTCCACGCGCTGGAGAGGGACGAGGCGTTGACCCCAGAAGTGATTGCGCGCATGCCGAGGGTGCATCCGCGGTGCGGAACCAATATTGCCGTCGCGATTTTGATGTTCATGACTGTATGGCAAACGCCATGGTGTCCATATGAAGACTTGAGGATGCTCGCAGGATTTTTCATTAGCTTTTTCTTCTGGCGACGCGTTGGCTCGTTTGTTCAATATTGGTTCACCACCAAGAAGCCGAACGCCGCGCAGATTGCGAGCGGCATCCGCGCGGGGCAGGAGTTGCTCGACAATTATGCGGTTGCGGCGAACCGGTCGGCGGGGCCTTTTATGCGAATTTACAATAGTGGGATGCTTCATGTAATGGCGGGCAGTTTTGCGACGTTAGGAATAGCGTGGTTAATCGGACTCGCTTTAGGAGTCCATTTACTCACAATTTAGGTATCCTTTAAATTCGTGTCTATTCTGAGCAATGTTGTCCTTTTTCTCGCAATCTTTGTCGCGATTGTTTTTTCGTTGCTCGTTTTGTTGACTGGCAAGGGAGACGCGATGAGCGGCGGCGGCAGCGTCCGCACCTCGTATAAGGGGAAAGCCACTTTCGACGACATTATGTCGAAGGCTACGCTTATCCTTGGCGTCTCTTTTATGGCGTTGGTGCTGATTTATAGCGTGGTTTCGAAGCGCGTAATCGCGGATGAAGGGAAGATTAGGCCTTCGGGTGCGGTGTCCAGAGAGCTTCCGGTGACGAACAATGCACCGGCAGTTTCGAATAACGCTCCTGTGGCGTCGAATAATGCTCCGGCGGCGGCGAAAAATGCTCCAGTAAGTCCTGGATCAGTCACTCCAACTGACAACAACGCTCCGAAGAAATAAGCGTTTGGGCGGCATCCTGTATTTGCCCTGGCCGCTGTAACAGCGGGGTCGG
>JAYVXG010000021.1:0-2796 GCA_043785475.1 Armatimonadota bacterium | reverse complement strand
GTTCGGATGAACGATCCCTCGACGTTGAGGACGATGAACTTCCAGAATTGGATGGCGGTGGGGAGCTCGGTCGAGATGAGGAGTTTGAGTCCTTATCTTTGCTGCCATGACCTCTTCCAAGTCCTGAATCTTGAGCCGACGCGAAGACTGTGCAAATCGCAAGGACGCCAAGGGTTGAGAGTAGACGAAGGCTTTTCATTATGCTTCTATTGTACGACGACTGCTGGTCAAAATCGTTTCTAATATTTTAGAGGTAATTTTGACCTTTACTGGCTGACTACCGGCTCGTCCAATCTTGGGTTCTGAAACGACCGCGACTTTATTATAAACCTAGCGCCGAGATATCGCTTCTTTTCGCCAATTTGAGGCAATTACCAAGCCAACGCTGGAAACCACGGAGGCCCCAAAGAGGATGCGCAGACGGGGGTCGCCCGGAGTCAATATCCCAGCGGTGATCCACGCAGAGAGAATAACGAAAGGCGACGCAATGAAAAGGTAGGAGATGAGCTCTTTTACCAGAACCGCCCCTTTGGATCGCTTTCGTCGGGGGGTGATGAAGAGCGAACCGTAAAACGCCAATAGGAGCGCCGGGATCGCGGCAGCGGGAATAATACTTGGAGCACGTGGGAACTCGCCGGTTGCGATGTGCCAAACCTTCATGATCGACCACGTTATGAGCGTGGTAAGCAACGAATAGGTAGCGATGAGGGTTAAGTCGATGATCGCCTTAGTCGGGAGAATAGACCCAAATTTACGATCCCACAGCTGCAATCCGAAGTCGATTGCGGCGATGTGGCTCAGCTTGCTTTCGCCGTGCTCCCGGGAGCCAAAGACGATGGGCACCTCGGCAACTCTGAGGTCTTTTGGTCCGACCAACAAAATATCGAATAGTAGCTTTTGTCCGCGACCGCAGAGGAACGGAGCCGATGCTTCGATGACGGTGCGCTTGAGCATGAAGAAATTGCCCATGGAATCCTTGAGGGGAACCTTGAACCATTTCTGCGCCATCACGTTACTGTACAGGCTGAGCTTCGTTCTGAAATTGGAAAAGGTAGAGGCGTCGGCACCGTCAACAAATCGGCTTCCGACGACCACATCTGCGCTGTCGGATTGAAGAATTTGAAGCATTGTCATCAGCTTCGTTTCGTCGTGCTGACCGTCGGCATCCATCACCGCAATAATCGGCGAAGAGGATGACATCATGCCTTCAATACAGGCGGTGGAAAGTCCGCTGCGCCCAAAACGGCGCAGGAAGCGGAAATTTGGGTTGTCATTAGCCATGGTCACGAGCAGGGCCGGGGATTCATCCTTGGAGTTGTCATCAACAATGACAAGCTCCCACTTAATATCGGTAAGAGCCTTCTGAAGGGAATCAAATAGTATCGGGATGTTTTTAGCTTCATTAAGGGTTGGCACCACCACGGTTAGGTCAAAGCGGGTGCTACTGTAAACAAAACCGTTCGTGGCTGGTTTTCCGCCTTCTTTTGAAATATCGATTAGCCTCAATGTTGTTACCTACCGATTATTTACGCATATTTTATGCCGAAATGGCATTTTTTGGCGTGTGCGGGCACCAAACCCGGACTTTTGCCGTCGAGTGTTCGTTTCGACCGTACTTATCCCCCGTATATTTGCCAATATTAAGACTACATGGGCAAACGTAAAATTGGTGTCATCCCCGGCGATGGAATTGGACCAGAGATCACATCGGCCACAATCGAAATTTTAGAGGCCGTTGGGTTCGAAGCGGAGTGGGTTTTTCTCGAAGGAGGGCTCGGCTCGGTTGAGAAGGGAAACGATGCGATGCCCGCCGAGACCTTAGCCTGTATTAAAGAATTCGGCCTTGCGCTAAAGGGTCCAACGACCACACCAGTCGGCAAGGGTCACAAATCCGCCAACGTTATCCTTCGACAAGCGCTTGACCTTTTTGCCAATGTTCGACCCACCAAAACTTTTGCTGGAGTCCACGGCCCATTCGAGGGCAAACATATCGATCTTATCATCGTTCGCGAGAACACCGAAGACCTGTACGCGGGGATCGAATTTCAGCCACACCCCGATGTTGCCCAATCGATCAAAGTCATTACGAGACCGGGCTGTCAAAGGTTGTTCAAGTACGCCTTCGATATGGTGCGCAAACAGGGTCGAAAGCGGATGACCGCCGTGCATAAAGCCAACATCATGAAGCTCACCGACGGCATGTTCCTTGAGGAGTTTTACAAGGAATCCAAAAATTATCCCGACATCAAAGCCGACGACATTATTGTCGACAACTGCTGTATGCAACTCGTTATTAACCCCGAGCAGTTTGACGTCATCGTAACCGAAAACCTCTACGGCGACATCATTTCTGACCTCTGTGCTGGGCTCGTGGGGGGGCTTGGCATGGCGGCTTCGGCGAACATTGGCGAGCACTGTGCCGTGTTTGAAGCGGTTCATGGTTCGGCACCGGACATTGCCGGAAAGGGAATTGCAAACCCAACTGCATTGCTGCTTTCTTCGCTCATGATGCTTCGATATCTTGGAGAGCACGAGAAAGCCGACCGAATCCTAAATTCAGTTCTTCGAATATGCACTGAGGGTAAGGTCCTCACCGGCGATCTTGGTGGTAAGGCGACAACCGAACAGTACAAAGCCGAAGTCATCCGAAACGCGACTGCTCTGGTTGCGAAGTAGGAGCAGGTTAGCCTTGACACACTTTCTAGGACTGTTCTTAGCGGTGAATACGCTTCCAGCCCCGCAAAAAGCGGAAGCTATTCACACCGATGTTGTAGACCTTATTGTTCGAAGCCGATG
>JAYVXG010000020.1:0-2800 GCA_043785475.1 Armatimonadota bacterium | reverse complement strand
AGAAGGAAGCCCAAGACGCAGTAGAGATTCGAGGTCAAGTTCCAAAATCTCGCCCTGCATTTGTTGTGAGCCTTGCTGAGCTTGGCGCTTAGCATCGTCTAACTGAGTCAAAAGCCGTTCGATCTGCTTGTCCTTTTCGGACAGTTTCAATCGCTCTGCGTCTTGGGCTTCCTTCTGGGCTTGTTCCCGTAGTGCCGCCACCTCTGCCTGAACGCTCCTTTGGGCATTTGCTTTTGCTGTTGCAGCCTCTAACTCTGCTTTTTGCTTTGCGGATAGTGCTTCTTGGACTTCTGTCTGTGACTTCTTGAGACGATCATTAGCCTCAGACTCGCGCTCCTTGGCTCCTGCCAGTTCAACCTGAAGTTCTGCTCGTATTGATTCACGTTGTGATTTCTCAGCTTCATTAAGCTTCGCCGTAAGTTGCTTTGTCACTTCGGCTTGAATCTCTGTTTTAGCGACTTGAATTTCTTGGCGTTCTTTTGCAAGCAATTGCTCGGTTGCAAGCTTTGAATCTAGTGCATCACGGAGTTTTTGTTCTGATTCAAGCTTTGCAGCCGCAATAAGTGGCGCGGCAATTGTTTCCGAAAGGGGAATTTCGGTTCCGCATTTTGGACATGTGAGGACGGGGCTTTGCATTTTGATAAACCTAATGATTTAGTAATCACTTTAGCAGGTTTGTTGAGAGTTTGCTTTCCGTTGCATCGTCCGGCCCAAAGTAGCAAATGTTTTACGATTCACATATTTTCATAGCATGCATCATTGCTTCTTATGTGGCAATCAGATCTCCGCCGAATCGAGCTTAAGACGCCGAAAGGTGAAGACTGGTGAATGGATTCGCAAAACATACGCGAGAAATAAAACTCAGGCCACACAGTCTCACTATGGAATGAGGATTGTTTGCAAATCTTGCGCCAAGTTTTTGGATCGCCAGCAGATCAAAGTTGAACTGTGGAAGCATGCTGGAGTCCTTGCTTTGCTTCTTGGACTATTCATCTTGATGATGCTCGTTCACTAAAAACGACCCTCACACTGTGGCAAGGATCGGAGGTTTGGCATTGAGCGGATACTCGATGCCCTTAATGTAGTCTGTTGCCTTTTGAGCTTGGGCGGCGGCAATAACGAGTGCCTTTGGATCACTTCGCAAAGAATTCATCCAAGAATTGATGTACGCAACCGAATTGTCATGGATTGAGTTATCCAGGGCAACTGTCGCACAACAGAATGACGACGTAAGCTCTGCGACCAGCTCTTCCCGGCTGTACTCTTCTGATCCGAAGTGAACTTTGCCAGCCACACCGGACCGCTTCAGCCTCTTTTCGTGACCAGTCGAATGACCAAGCTCGTGAAAGAGAGTGCTGTAGTATTCATCGATCGAGGAGAACGAACTGACCTTTGGAATACGGACCATGTCAGATTCAGGATGATACCAAGCCTGCTGGCCCCGTTCCTCAATGAACGGGGGATTAGGCATCGAGCATACAAGGGCGTCCGCACGACCTATTCGATGTTCGTCGGTCAAGTTTCCCTGGATGGGGATTGGCGCAACCTCGATTCCCTCAACTTGCTCAACATTGAACACGTTGAAGTATCGAAGGATCGGTGCATTTTGCTTCCAAGAATCTTCATCGTCTTCGGATTGCTTCCTCTCGGGAAACTTCCAGAAAACCACCATTGTTGATCGCTCGCCTTGTTTGACCTTTCCTCCAAGCTCTTGGGCCTGCTTGAATGTCAGCCATCGATGGTCGGCAAAGGGACTCAGGCCGAGAAGCAATATATTGACTCCTCGGTATGGTCGATTGGTTGTGGCGTTGCAAGGCAAGAGTGTGTTCACGTTCCAGGGCTTTCGCCACGGAACCGTGCCTTTCTTCAAGGATTCGATGACCTTCGCAGTGACGATTTCGTAAAGGCTGCTGCTCAAGGCAACTCCTTTTCTCCGTTCAAGTGGAACGGACAATCCATTGATTTCATAGCTTTCTTCCTGTATATGTTCACGGTACGACCGCAAAACCATCGTGGATCACGAGGAGTCTCAGCTACAAAAAGGCGGGCGTTGATGCAACTGATCGCATTGCATAGAGTTGCTTGATTTTGTCCGTCGTGGCTCTTCACCTAGACACTGGCTACGTGCCGAATATCAAATCACCAGAGGTTGGCCGTAAAGCCATACCACCTCGTCGTACCGCACCATTTGACCTTGAACCCGGCTTCTACGAACCAGCCGGACTCTGGCTTTATGGAAACACCAGGCTCCTAGGGGCAAACCTCGAATACATCCCAGATACGCTTGGACCTGGAATTCAGTATGAGTCTGAACTCAATGAAATTGAACGAAAAGCCGAGCAAATTGTCCTTTCGGGAAAAGTGCTTATCTGTGGAATCCATAACGCGGCTCAACAACGAGCGGCGGTCGTTCCGCTTCGCTGGGGAGCACCACGGATTGTGGTGTTCTCGGGAGGTTTCAAGTACCACCTTGGCGAGAACTTGGATCAAGAACCGTTTCGAGTTGCGAGGCTTTGGAGATACCAGTGGGATGCAAGTACCGACCTTGCAATTTCCCTCAGGTTTCCTCACAAAAGGCCAACCTACGCAACCCGCAATCCGACCATAGACCGCCTCATTGCCAAAATTGCGTCTGGCCAAGTTCCCGGACTCTTGTTTGAAAAGGCAGTCGCCCTTACGTAACTTCTCTCAGCCCTTCAATTCGAAGGGCTGGTTTTTTTGAATGTATAAGAGTAACGGGAAACTCACTTGGTTTGCCATTCCTTCGCGTTTGGAAGTTCAGAGAATAGGCCAAATTCGA
>JAYVXG010000019.1:0-2801 GCA_043785475.1 Armatimonadota bacterium | reverse complement strand
CCAATCAGTCGCTCGGAGCCGATATCAATCTTTTGGCGACCCAGTGTCAGCTTATCATTCTTGTTCTTTTGCTGAGCATAGGCTAGAAGAATGTCCCGACTCTCGTCCGAACTGTTGCGTGGGGGAGTCGTGATAAGATCATGAGCAAATTGAAATTGGGCGAATCCTGTCCAATTTCCGTCACCTTGAAACTTCATTACGACGCGAGCACGCTGAAAGAAGTCGGTTCGATTATCTCGGTTGGTCTTATTAAAATCCTTATCCGGTCGTCTCTCGAATCGAGCTCGATACTCGCTTTCAAAGCGGAATTGTTGGACGGTATCGAAAATGTGAGCGGGAAAGAGAATGAACATCCTGAGATTCCTATGGCATGATTATCGACAGGAACATATTGGGCGTCTATGATCTTTGTCATAGGTGCTCACACAAGCTTTTCTTCCAGTCGCTCAACGTCGCAAATGGTGATCACGTGTTGATCGGTTTGCACAAGTTTGTCCTTTGTCCATTTCGACAAAACACGGATGGTCGTTTCGGTGGTCGTACCGGCAATCTCGCCGAGAGCCTGCCGAGTAAGTGGCACAGTCAATCGAACTGCATTGCCGCTTTCTTCTCCGTACGATTCGGCGAGAATCAAAAGCACACTGGCAATCCGCTCTTCGGCTCGGCCAGACGATAGCTTTGCCATGAAGTCGAGCTTCTGGTGAAACCGAACTGCGGTTCGCCGCATGACCCCATCTTTCAGTACGATATTTTGGTTATAGACCTCCAAGAAGGCTGGCTTCGAGATTCTTAGATACTCCGTATCAGTCAGGCCATAGGCGGTTAGCGGACATCCAGAGCCCTGGATGACTCCAAGCAGCCCAAATATCTGTCCGGGGCCCATGATTTCTAATGTCAAATCAACGCCATTTGAATTTGACTTCACCATTTTAACAAAGCCAGAACCCACAAGGCCAAAGTAGTTGGTATCGGATCCATCGTGCCAAATGACTTCTCCGCGATCGCACCGATAGAGCTTGCAGTACCCAACGAGACCGATCATTTGTTGGTCGGTCAGAGCATTTAGCAGTGTGCTCGACTCTAAGACTCCGCGGATGGTTAGGTCGATATTGGAACTCCGAAGATATGGTCATCTTACCAGTATCTCCAGTCCCTTATAAATTGCATCTTATGATCCTCGTCATAGCGCGACCAATGAATCAGTAACACACTTGAGTTGTGGAAAAGACTTACCCCAAGATCATTCAAGGAGGGATGGGAATCGCCGTTTCTTCCTGGCCCCTCGCCTCCGCTGTGGCAAGCCGAGGACAGCTCGGGGTCGTGTCTAGTTCGGGATTAGACCTTGTCTTGACTCGAAAGCTGCAACTTGGAGATGTCAGTGGACACCTTCGGGACGCGCTTGATCACTTTCCACTGCCAGATATGGCCGAGCGGATATGGTCTCGCTATTTTATTTTTGGCGGTAAGCCGCATAGTGCTCCCTTTCGCACAAAACCGGTCCCGTCGATCCGACCCTCTCAAGCACTACTGGAATTGATCGTCGTAGCCAACTTTGTCGAAGTGTTTCTCGCAAAGAAAGGGCATTCTGGTCCGATCGGGATCAATCTCCTAGAAAAGATACAGCTCCCTACTCTTCCTTCACTCTTCGGGGCAATGCTCGCTGATGTAGATTTCGTGCTAATGGGCGCAGGTATTCCCAGAGCGATCCCCGCGATCCTAGACCGACTGGCCGAACTTGAACCGGTCGAACTGAAGCTCGACGTTGTGGGGGCCCTTCCCACAGAGGAATTTACGACACATTTTGAACCTAAGTGCTTTTGTCCCTCCGATTTGAGCCGATTAAAACGTCCGGAATTCTTGGCGATCGTTTCCTCATCAACCCTTGCCATGACTCTCGCCAGGAAGTGTGCAGGCAAGGTCGATGGCTTTGTTGTCGAAGGACAAACAGCTGGCGGACATAATGCCCCACCGCGCGGAAACCTCAGTCTGGACTCCTCGGGAGAGCCGGTGTACGGACCCCGTGACGTACCGGATATTGAGCAGATACGCAATCTGGGACTACCGTTCTGGATGGCAGGATCATTCGGAAGCCCAGGAGGTCTTGATGAAGCTCTGGCCTTGGGAGCACAAGGTATTCAAGCTGGGACAGCCTTTGCCTTTTGCGATGAATCCGGTATTGATCCCGTTATCAAGGATCGGGTAATTCAAAAGAGTATCGAACACCGGGTTTCCGTATATACCGATCCTTTCGCCTCACCCACTGGCTTTCCTTTCAAGGTCGTTCAAATGGAGGAGACGTTGTCGGATCCAAATGTTTACGCCGCTCGCAAACGTGTCTGCGACCTTGGCTATCTTCGCGAGTTGTACCGCAAGGACGACGGCACTGTCGGTTACCGTTGCCCGGGCGAGCCGATCGACGACTTCGTCCGTAAGGGTGGCGAAGCTTCGCAAACAATAGGACGCAAATGCGTTTGCAATGGCCTGCTTGGCACAGTCGGGCTTGGCCAGATGCGTAAGGGCGAACTCGAACCTGCCTTGGTAACCGCGGGAAACAA
Source organism: Armatimonadota bacterium (assembly GCA_043785475.1). GTDB lineage: Bacteria > Armatimonadota > Fimbriimonadia > Fimbriimonadales > Fimbriimonadaceae > Fimbriimonas. The sequence goes on along the minus strand of JAYVXG010000019.1, from coordinate 246 downwards.
CATTGCCAATGTTGAGCAATTCTTGCCTCCTGGTAAATCCTCATATTCTGCTGCCGATGTAATCGATCGACTATTGAACCAAGAAAGTGCCGACTGTAAAGCCGCAATAAAACGTCTCAATTGGCACTTGATTTGATGTATTTCTGGTGCATTCCCATGTGACGTCCAGTGTCGCCCACTGACAACTACAGATTCAAGACCCACCGCTCAGAGGCTTCAAAAACATCTTCTAAGCAGTGGGTCGCT
>JAYVXG010000018.1:0-2802 GCA_043785475.1 Armatimonadota bacterium | reverse complement strand
TGGACATCGGCAAACGGGGCTGTTCAAGGAGTTAAGGGAGACATCAAATGTCGATACTTTTCAACGCCTGAGTTTGGCAGACCGTTGTAGAATACAATCGAACGGTGATTGATGTCTTTTCCTGCATATCCTCGCAACTTCGTAGATGGTCGGGTATGCAGGCCACAACCAGTTATGGGAAATTTGAAGTTAACCCCGCCCACAACGTGGCTCGCCAATGTAATTGGTGCGAGACCTCAACAATTAGAGGAGCGACAGCGGAAACCTTGAATCATCGTTGAACTTGTATTCGCGAATTGTAGTGTTGAGGTTACAATCGTAAACCAAATTTGCATGGAACTTCGAATCGAAGTTCCCGAGAGTCGTTGTCAAGCCACTTAAGTGTTCGGCCCAAGGCTTGGTGGGCACGGTCGTGGCATGCTTAGCCGACCTGTACGAAGTTGAGAGTCTAAGCATGTAAGAAATGGGTCACCCCCGCCTCATGAACTTTTCCCCAGCCGCTCCCTTTCAAAACCCCCGTTCGTCTTTACTAAGCCATGCGGAGTAAGACTGCCCACGAGAGCCACGCAATTACTCCCATCGGAGTGGTTGCGCCCCCACCGATTCTGGTTCAAACTCCTGCTTTCGAAGGTACCCTCGCCGCCCTCTTCCGATGCGTCCGAGATCGGAAAGTCGATCTCATGGAAGTGCCCTTGGAGCCAATCTGCCAAGCGTATTTGGAGTACCTGATGGATTCTCCCGAGACAAATCTCGATGAAGCCGCTGCGGCATTGACCGTTTTGGCTTATCTGCTGGAAAGAAAAGCATGGCAATTGCTGCCAACCGAAGAGGAGGAGCCAGATTACGAAGAGCCGGCGGCCCTTCCAGACCCAACCGCGTATGCTTACTCGGATGTGATCCAGATGCTACTCGGCGGTCACGAAGAAAGGTCGAAACTTTTCTTCCGCACCTCAGGGCCAGACCCCAGCCTTTACGAAATTCCGTATTCGGTTGGCGAGGTAACCGTCGGAGATCTTGCCCGGGCTTTCGAAAGCCTTATCCGAAAATCCGAGCCAGACGAGATAGATTCTCTCAACAAGCCAAGAAAATCGCTTGTGGAACAAATGCGGGTGGTTCTGCTCTGCCTAACCAAAGAATTTCGACCCATTACGGCCTTGTTCGTGGGTTCCTACACGCGAAATGATGCCGTTTATTGGTTCTTGTCGCTACTCGAATTGATACGCTTGAGGCAAGCTGCGGTTAAACTAGAAGGCGAGGAGGTTCTCTTCGCCAAAAAATGACCATCGTTGATCAGTTGGAAGCACTCCTGTTTGTGAGCGAAGCGCCGGCGAAGCTCAACGACCTTGCCCGGACCTTAGGCGTAGCCGAGGGGCAGGTAGAGCAAGGGCTGGAAATTTTAGGTGTGCGACTCGAATCAACCGGTGCGCTAAAATTAGTAAAGATTGCGGGCGGTTATCAGTTGGCAACGAAAGCCGAGTTTGCCGATTTAGTCGGCATCTATATGAAGCCGCAAAAGCAGCGCCTCAGTCGGAGCATTATGGAAGTCCTTGCCATCATCGCGTACAAACAGCCAATAACCAACGGCGAAATTGAAGTCATTCGCGGGGTGCAAAGCGACTATGGGTTGCGAATCTTGCAGGAGCGAAATCTGATCTGCGAGATTGGCCGAAAGGCGACACCGGGGAGGCCAATGCTGTTCGGAACGACCCAGCAATTTCTTCACCAATTTAATCTGGAAGGCTTAACCCAATTGCCTCAACTCGAAGTGGACGCCTTGCCAGTTCTCTCGGCCGATGCTTTGTTAATCGAAGAGGAAGTTCTATGAGTTTGATCACCCCGCTACTCTTCAAGTTCCTGATCGCCGGATACGGCGAAGCACCGCATCCTCTCCGAATTGCGTCTTGCCAGGCCGGATGCATCATGGATACCAAAACCAAGAAGGTCCTCTGGTCTCGGGATAAAGATACGATGCGGTTCCCCGCCAGTACGACAAAGATCATGACGTGCTTGCTCATGCTCGAGAAGTACAAACCGGATGATGTAATTACCGCCCCCGCCGATGTGATGACGGTAAAAGAGTCGAGCATGAACCTGAAGCCTTTCGAACGGGTGAAGGTCAAGAGTATGGGATACGCCCTGATGCTTCGAAGTGCCAACGACGGTTGTTACGCGATAGCCAAGCAAATGGACGGCAGTGTGGCCGGGTTTAGCGAGCGCATGAACAAGCGAGCAAGAGAAATTGGTTGCGAACATACCCACTTCGCTAATCCCAACGGACTGAACAATATTTACCATAAGATATCGTCCTACGATCTTTGCCTAATCGCTCGTGAGGCCCTGAAAAGACCTGATTTTAGCCAAATTGTGCGAACCCAGAGGAAGGTAATCGACCGAAGTATCAACTTTCATGACCGCTTGATGGTAAGCAAAAACAAATACCTGTGGAAGGATCCAAGTGCGGACGGGGTGAAAACCGGATTTACCAACCCGGCCGGCCATACCTACGTGGGAAGCGCGACCCGAGAAGGAACTCAGTTTGTAACGAGTTTAATGAACGCGCCCCACTGGATGGATGATCATAAAATGATGCTCGATTGGGCGTTTCAGAATTACGAGACAAAGATGATTCATGCCGCTGGTCCCCTGGATCCAAAGTTGCTTGGAAAAGAGTTTCGGTGTCAGGCCGAATTGAAGGAAGATGTCTACGCATGCATCCACAAAGACCAAGACAAGGTCGAGCAAAATTTTGTTGCTACAAAATCCGATCACAGTTTTAAGAAAGGTGAGGTCGTCGGAAGCTTT
>JAYVXG010000017.1:0-2804 GCA_043785475.1 Armatimonadota bacterium | reverse complement strand
CGAGAAGCATGAAATGGCCCCTAAGTGCATTTGCCGATGAAATCGACGCCGACCTGGACGTCCAATTTTCCAACCTCCAAGCGAACGGAATTAGTCTAGTCGACATGAGGTCGGCCTACGGAAAGAACGTTATGGCGCTCACCGACGGCGAGGCCAGCGGTTATAAGCTCAAATCCTCCGAATATGGGGTTTTCGTCAATTGTATTGGTTCGCCGGTTAACAAAGTTGTGATGGCCGATTCTCCGGCAGAGGGAGAGTTGGAGAAGCTGCGACGGGCGATTGAGATTGCCGACGTGGTGGGCACCAAACGGATTCGAATTTTTACTCCTGAGGGCGACGACTTTGATGCGGTTTGTGCTTGGATGGAACCACAGATCGAGCTTGCCGCTAAGCATGACATTGTGCTGATGCATGAGAATGACGCCAAGTACTACGGCGCGTACCCCGAACAGGCGGCGAAGTTGCTTAAGCGGTTTGCGTCGCCGAATTTCCGGTTCGCATTTGACTTTGCCAACACGGTTCAGATTGGGTTTCGGGCGATGGACGATTGGTTCCCATGGCTGCTCCCTTACCTTGAGACGATCCACATTAAGGATGCTCGTGAGGATCGGAAAGTTGTTCCAGCGGGCCAAGGGGTTGGACAGTTGCCCGAGACGCTGACTTGGCTAAAAGCCCAGGGCTGGCAGGGCGTTTTGTCGATTGAGCCGCATCTGCAATTTGCGGGAGATCGAGGCGGTTTTACAGGAATCGAGTCATTTAAGATTGCGACGGACGCGATAAAGGGAATATTGGAAAAACTATGAGTGAATTGAGATTTGGAATATTGGGGTGCGGAAATATTTCTAAGACCCATGTTTATGGGGTTACGAATTCGGATGGAGCCGTGCTCACCGCAGTTTGTGACGTGATCGAGGAAAAGGCTAAGGCGTTGGGTGCGGAGGCATCGGTTCCGGCATTTACGGACTTTGATGAATTCTTGAAGGAAGTCGATGCGGTCACGCTTTGTATTCCAAGCGGAATGCACTCGGAGTATGCCGTTCGCGCGGCTCGGGCGGGGAAGCATGTCCTCAGCGAGAAGCCGCTCGACATTAACCTTGAGCATGGTCTGGCGATGGTGAAGGCTTGTGAAGAAGCGGGCGTCAAGCTTGCCTGCATCTCGCAACATCGATTTACGAAGGATATGCGACGCTTGTACGATGCGGTACAGAACGGCGAACTGGGAACCTTGATCCAGGGCGATTCATTTACGAAATGGTATCGCAGCCAAGAATATTACGAAAGTGCTGGTTGGCGAGGAACATGGGAGTTTGACGGCGGTGGCTGTTTGATGAACCAGGGCGTTCATTACGTCGACATGATTCAATGGGTGATGGGGGGCGTGAAGTCCGTCCAGGCCCGATGCCGGACGGTCATGCACGACATTGAAGTCGAGGATCAGGCGATTGCCATGGTTGAGTACAACAACGGGGCGTTGGGGGTCATCCAAGCTTCGACCTCGTGCTATCCAGGAATGGCGGAGCGGCTGGAGGTCCACGGGACCAAGGGGACTATTGTTGTGGAGACTGACCGCGCCAAGATATGGGTTACGAAGGATGTGAAAGATCACGAGCCGTTTGGCCCGTCTGTGATGCTCGGCCAAGATCATAAACTCGAGGAGGACGAGACTACAGCGACCTGGGTTAAAGCTCACAAGCTGCAGATACAGGACTTTACCAACGCGGTGCGCGAGAATCGCGATCCGTTCATCACGGGTCGTGCCGCGTTGGAACCACTGAAAGTTATTCTCGCAATTTACGAAAGCTCGAGCCGCGGCGGCTCGCCTGTGCTCCTTGAGGAGCTCATGCCTTGAAATATGGAGCGCAGCTCTACACTGTAAGGGAGTTTTGTAAGACTCGGGAGGGGTTTCGTTCTTCGCTGGAACGGATTGCGGCGATGGGCTACGAGGGGGTTCAGATCTCGGCGGTCGAGGCGTTTTTGACTTCGGTTTCGGCGGAGGAACTTCGAGGTTGGCTGGATGAGTTAGGCTTGGTTTGTTGTGCGACGCATCGGCCATGGGAGCGATTTATCGAGCATTTGGATGCGGAAATTGCGATCCATCAGACACTTGGGTGTGATGTGTTGGGGATCGGTATGGGACCAAAGCCTTGTTTTGAAGAAGGTCCGGTTGGCTGGCGGACGTGGCTTGTTTCGGTCAATGCCATTGTGGAGAAGCTGGCGCTGCACGATTTGTGTTTTGCGTATCATAACCACGCGATCGAGTTTGAGCGGAAAGAGGGAGAGCGGGCGATCGACATTCTGGTTTCCGAAGCGAACGAAGGAATGCAGTTCATTTTGGACACCTATTGGGTGGTTCATGCTGGCGCAGATTGTGTGGATCTGATTCAGCAACTTCGTGGACGGCTGGACGTGGTTCACCTCAAGGATAAGGCAGTGGTGGGCTGGGACACGCTCTACGCGCCAGTGGGCGAGGGGAATTTGGCGTGGTCGTCTATTCTTCCGGCCCTTGAAGATGCAGGGACGAAGTGGGGTGTGGTTGAGCAGGATGAATGTTACGGAGACGATCCATTTGACTGCTTGGAGCGATCATTGCGATATTTGCGGTCGGGCGAGTAGGCACGCAGCTCCAGGCAATACAAGATTTAACCACGCTTCCCGATTCGCCTGAAGCTCTCGGGATCTTCGACACGCAAGAGACTCGCCATCGCTTTGTCTTTTTACCAGAAGTCACGAACTCTGAGAAGAATTTCCTGCTTATCCTCGCAGCTTCGCATCAGTGGATGGGTCTAACACAGAGAAGGAAGAAA
>JAYVXG010000016.1:0-2805 GCA_043785475.1 Armatimonadota bacterium | reverse complement strand
TCAGCAACGCAACGACAAGCGGGACACCATGGTCGCTTCCCTAAAGGGCACATTCTGATTCTAGATCACCTATAATAAAGTGGGAGTGAATGAGTGCTGGTGTGCTCCGCGGTCTTCAAAACCGTAGTGGCGTCCTTGGGCGTCGGGTGGGTTCGATTCCTACACATTCCCGCCAAATTTTTCGTCTCAGGCGAACCAGTTTCCAAAAACTCGCGTAAATCAGGACTGTAGATGAGTGCCAACAATATTCCGACACCTGCCGGTTACGCTGGAGGGTTGCCAGCCTTCGAAAAGCTGACGGACTGTTTCTACGCGAAGGTCGCGAAAGACGAAATCCTTGCCCCAGTTTTTGACGGGATGGACGCGCATCATGCCCAACATGTCGCCGCATTCCTCAACCAATGCTTCGGCGGGGGACCCAGTTATTCGGGCGAGCGCTCAGAAAATGAAGCGATCCGAACCATGGTGGAAAAGCACCTCAGAAAAAACCTAACCGAGGTCCAAAGAAGACGATGGGTCGAATTACTGTTCGACAGTGCTGATGAAGTCGGCCTCCCCACCGATCCTGAATTTCGATCAGCTTTCGCAGCGAAAGTCGAGTGGGGCACCCGCATCGCTGTGATGAATTCTCAGCTTGATAACAATCCAGTCGGCCCTGACGAACACCTCCCTCGATTTGGCTGGGGAAGCGTCAAAGGGCCCTGGGAATCGGTTGGAAGCATTTGTGTCTTCCCGGTCAAAGAAAAGATAGTCCCGTAGCACGTTTAAACCGACGATTCATCGCAAACGCCACCGGAACAAGGTCCCTGTTGCCCTATTTCATGCAAATTTGATCGTAAGTACGCGACACCGCGACTGTATCCGGAGTCATGACCAACATATCGCCGCAAAGCGAGCGTATAAACTCGTATTTGATCGGCATCTGGTAATTGCGACAGCAATTCACAGGCCACCCACGGAACGAGATTAGAAAGTCATGGAAACCGCCACGGTTTTTAGCCGGGGAAATAAGCTCATTACGGCAATCTGTACAATGATTGTCTTAGTCGGCTTTACCATCAGTATTGTGCTGAGTCGTCTGGCCGCCGTATCCGACAGAATTCGAAACGAGCAAATTCGGTTGTTTGAATTCAAGTCGCAGCTAAACCAAATCCCCGGCTCGATTGACACTAACTTTCTCCAACAGCAGGTCCAGGGCGTCGGCCCCGTTGATTACGACGCGGCCCGGCAAATTAATATACTTGAATCGAACAATATGGATCGGACGATTCCCATCGACTGGACCCTGCTGGATAAGTATTTTAAGTCGGCTCGACGAGAAATCAAAGCATTATCATTGCAGAACTTCGACGAAGCAATCCAAATCCGAAATAAACGAGCTGGACCCGAGTTCATTGCTCTTTCTGAAAACATCGACCAGGCTAATCGCCATTTAGGCGACGAAGCGGGGAAATTCAGACGTCGAAGTCAACTTATTCGCAATTACTCCTTCGTTGGGGCGGGACTTTTGATTCTGTTGCTAGTAGTTGGATTCAACCAAATAAACCTGGCTACCGCCCAAAAGGAACGCGAACATCATCGACGGGAAATCAGTGGGATGCGCTTTGCGGCCCTTGTACAAAACAGCGCCAATGTCATCGCGCTGACTTCGCGAAAAGGGATAGTTACCTTGGTCAACGACGCCTGTCAGGATGCCTGGAGCGTATCTCCGAGGGATTGTGTTGGCAAATCAATCTTCGAGGTATTTCAATCAATTGACACGGACGAGCTTCTTCAAACTTTCAACCGAGCGCTCGAAAATCAAACCCACGAATTCGAATCGTCGATTCAGATCGTTGTGCGATCCGGCGAAACCCACTATTTTCAAGTTCATGTTAGGAATCACATCAGCAACGCTCACATCGGCGGAGTGGTATTTACATTCCACGATATCACTGAGCGGGCCGCCGCCCAAGCTGCGCTGACCCACGATGCAACTCACGACCGCCTAACTGGCCTCCCCAACCGGTCGCACGTCACCGCCCGATTGGCCGAGGCTCTCAAAAGTGCGAAGGCCAACAATAGTCGCATCGGTGCGCTCTTTATTGACCTTGACAACTTCAAGACCATTAACGACACCCTCGGACATGAGATGGGAGATCTCCTCTTGGTCAAAATGGCAAAAAGAATTGGACAGGCAATTCGGCCATCCGACATGGCGGCTCGACTCGGAGGTGACGAGTTTGTAGTGATCCTCGAAAACGTCAGCGATCAAGACTCGGGTGAAAGTGTCGCCCAGCGATTGGGGGAGCATTTCGCACGCCCATTCCAGTTGGGAAGCGAGGAAGTTATCATTACCGCTAGTATTGGTATCGCTATGAGTGAAGAAAGTGACGAGAGTCCCAATGATATTTTGAGGAAGGCGGACGCTGCCATGTACCAAGCAAAGCGTCAAGGAAAATCGGGCTATACAAAATTCGACCCGTCCATGAAGATGCAGGGAGATCGAGGGGACGATTTAGATGCATGTTTGCGAGAGGCGGTCGAAGAGAACCAGCTCGAACTGCTCTATCAGCCAATAGTTTCCATGCAGGATCAGGTGGTTAGGGGGGTGGAAGTTTTGCTTCAGTGGCAACATCCATCGCTTGGCATCATCCCTCCCTTCAAATTTGTTCCGATGCTGGAGGAAGGCGATCTACTGGAAACGGTTGGAACTCAGACGCTGACGGAGGTTTGCCGGCGAATGCAAGAGTGGTCAAATTCTGGCATCTGTCTCAAGAGACTGACCGCAAGTATTAACTTGGCGCATCAGCAATTCGTAAATCC
>JAYVXG010000015.1:0-2813 GCA_043785475.1 Armatimonadota bacterium | reverse complement strand
GGTGTTTTTTTGTTCATAGGCTCTCTTGCCGAGAATCACACGGCTTGGGCTTCTGTGAGTCGACTCAAATGCTCTTTCAATCTTGGCCTTAACTGATCGCATTGGTATCGCTTCATGCCTAGGTCATATTGGAGCTTTGCCCAGTTGATCCGAATTTGGTCCGGATTGTCTTCCAGTTGGCTCAACGCGCCGAAAATAAGCCTTGCTAGGTCATCGTCGGCACCGTCTACCAAATGTAAGATTCTGTCAGCAGCTTGGTCTTCAATTGTCTCGTCTATTAGCTCGTCGCCAATCTCAAGATCGGCAATTGGAACGATGAACACGTGCGAATTGGACTTCCACTTCGCGATGTCCTTCTTAATAAGGGGCAATAAGCAATATAGCTTTAAGTAATTCCAAAACTTGGTTTCAAGTGGAATCAGCGGGTCGCCCTTCGCGGGATCGAACTTTGACCTTCGATCGTGTAGGCATGCATCGTACGCCATTGCGATTGCATCATGCGCGAAGTCGAGGGACCGCTCTTCAAGGTTGCCTCCTCCAACATTGTGCGCCGCCATGAAGGCATGCGCCGTATGAGCTAGCTGTTTGATTTTGACTTTCCAGTAATTCTCATCGTGAGAATCCAGGAACTTCCTTAAAGCTAGGTCCATGGCCGACCTCCGCGATGTTCTTTTACAATGGGCATTATTTCTCCACTTACAATCACTATATGAGATGCGTTTGATGATATCTGCTGAAATCTATTCAAATTAATCTGCGGTGTCGTCTTTTGGGTTCATTTAATGACATTGGGAATTCGGCTATTCAGTGATCGACCATCACATCATGAAATTGGTCCCACCAAACTAACACTTTGATTTCAGCAAAGCATTGTCCGATCTCCGCGATTGAGTCAATAAGCCTAGCGCAGCCATTTCTTCCTGCTTCAAGAGTTGGACTTACTAGCTTTTGAATTCTTTGATGCGCCGTTGCCATAGATTCGTATCGATCATCAATTCCGCTCGATAAATGCTGTGTTGCGGCGAGGCAAAGATAGCTCAGGAACCTGACACATTATTAAACCAATTTTGGTCATAATCCCCACGAGCCCTGCCTTTCAAAAATTTGGCCCCGAATGCCAGGTTTCAGAGCAACTGGAAATGGTCGCATTAATTCAACTTAGAGGGCACGATGATCAAAGCTTTATGAACTTAACTCGTCCACCTGCCACTTCATGTTCGAGGGCCTGTCCATTGTCAACTGATTTCCAAAGCTCAGCTCCTTCTCCACCAATGCCCTCTATGTAACCATTCTTGTACGACTGGTAATTCTTCATCTTAACGGTGCTACCAATTTGCTCGACAAATGCTGAAGCGGTCGAACCGTCTGAAAACGACATCGAAGCCATTGCGCCATGAATCTTGATCTTTGCCCAGCGCCCTTCATATTCAGGTTTGTCTTCCAAAACGTAAGTGCCGTCTAGTGAATTTGGCCAGTGGAAAGCGCCACTTTTAAGTCCTGCGACAACGATACCGATCAGCAGCATTACAGAAATTGAAGCCAATGACGCCCAAAGGTTTTTCTCTCGTGGTGGCTTAGTTATTGCTTGAACTGCCGGGGGACCAGACACTTTTTGCCCACACTTTGGGCAGAATCGATCGTCAACTTGGAGTTGCAATCCACACCTAGCGCAAAAGCTACGCATCAATTCTGACCGCCAGTCCGAGGAACTCGATCAAGCTCATTGTAGAGTGCCTCACGTTTAGCGTCACTTCGAGCTTTCCAGATCGCTTCCTGGATATTTCTATCCATAGTCCAGGTTCCAATGCCACTCATCAATGCGATTGCCAGTAACGCGATGCCAACCACGCCATAACCTCTTTTGTCAGCTACTTTCTCGCGAACAGATAGGGCAAGCGGCAGATTAAGGACTGTACCAACAGTTGAAATGGAAAAAAGAAGGAGAGAAAAGTTTTCCATTTCTCGTATTTCGAGGGCCCAACGATTGGCAAATGCAAAAGTGCCCCAAAGTAATAGAATCCAAAGTAAGGTGACCAAATATCCGGTCAACCAAAGAAGGCTCAGTGCACGAGAGGCAAACCCTATTGGTCCGCGCCCTTTCAGTGCCAATACTCCGAATACGAGAACATCTAGTGGAAAATTCTTTGTGGACGACGATGAATGCATGTCTCGTCCACATCCAGAGCAAAATGCCGCATCGCGCTTTTGAAGTTTTCCGCACTTTGGGCAGCTTGTAGAAGCAATTAGTGTTGCTTGTGCCATACCAAAGAATACTACAAGTGGTGATTCTTTGTCACCAGTTATCTAAGCAAATCTCAAGTAGTGAGAGGCACTCGAGCGAATCAAAAGCGGGCGGAACACGACAGGCTTGTTGTTCAACTGATTAGCCTGCGCGAAGCAGCCGGTATTTCGCAACGACAATTGGCTCGGCAGCTGGGCTGGCACAATGCCTCAGTTATTCGAATGGAGCGGGGTGAGCGCAGCATCGAAGTTGTCGAGTTCATTGATATCTGTCGAATCTTGGGTAAAGAACCGGAAGCTGTGATTGCAAATATCACTGAAAACAAGGCCTCAAAGTAGAGAATTTGGTTTGGAGAATTAAACGAAAGGAAATGGGCACCATGTGGATGTGCCCATTTTTCTAGGCTCCAATCTCCTCCAACGTTAACGTATTGTCATCGTCCTTTAGGGCACGACGGCGTCCTTCGGCAAATGTCTCGTGATCGCTCAGCCATTCTATCACTTGGACAGCGTCATCAAAGTTTGGCGGCCTAAGTTCCCTGGAACTGCCACGATCCAAAAGTTTGGATTTG
>JAYVXG010000014.1:0-9218 GCA_043785475.1 Armatimonadota bacterium | reverse complement strand
ACACTCATCCAGATGAGCTGACCAAGCGACATGATTCGTCCTCGATACTCGTCGGGAACCTTCAATTGTTGATAGGTTCGCATTGGAACATCGACTCCCCCAATCGCAAATCCACAGATCAAATTCCAGAAGCAATACAGCCCAAAGAACCGCGATCCACCCATGATCAAAATACAGATTCCTGCGATCGTGAGACCAATACTATAAGCCATTCCTGCCTTCCTGATTTTCAATCTCGGAATAATGAAGCTCATGCTGAGCATCCCAACGATGAAGCAGGTCTCGATGAACGCTAGGGGCGATGCTTTATTCCCAAACCACTGCTCATTGGTGGCGATGTACACCACAAAGAACGGCGATATAAACATGCCTAACCCAATCGTCGCCAAAAGTGAAAGGCCAATGACCCGATCCCGCTTAGCGTACGCAATTCCCTCGATCACGTCTGTGAAGATGTGCTGCACCTCATGATGCTCGTCCCGAAGAATCTCAATTTTTGGTAATGTGGCGATACAGAACACCGAAGTCAAGAAGGAAATCGCGTTGGTGAAAACGAGAATCTTCAAGAACGGCATCACGCCGACCCGATCCGCAATTATTCCCAGCGAAACCATCAAGACGTTACCAATGAGCCATCCAAACTGATCCGTTCCCGCACTGAGTGCGTTCGCTGAAAAGAGCTTTTCAGCTGGAACTAGCCTCGGAATCGCGGCATTCTTTGCCGGGAAGAAGAAGACTCGGACCGTCGACATCGTGATACCGACGACGAAGAAAATCCACTTGGGCGGATGTCCAGGCAACACCATCAAGTAAGCGAAATACGCAAACATGATGATGGTGCAAATGATCTCGGCCCACAACATGATCTGTTTTCGATCAATTCGGTCGGCGATGGCGCCAGCAATGGGTCCGAAAAGTAAGTAAGGCAGGGCTTCGGCTGCGCCAATGTACCCAATCATCGCATTGTCATCAAAAATGCGCTTAACGACGAACATGGGGCCGAGGAAATAGAATGCGTCGCCAATGCGTGAAATCGCTTGGCCAAACCAAAGGTTACGGAAGTCCCTAATACGGAGTAAATCTAACATGACGTGTTTTAGCTGAGGGTCGTGGCGCAGGAAAAGCGCAGAGTGACGAGAGCTAGTGGAACACGACAGTGGTCATATCAGGAGAAAGAGTACCGCAGTTTGAAGTCGGGAGTCTAGAGTTAGGAGAAATTCATGTCTCCAGACGCCCAACTCTCGACTCCTAACTCAAGGTACGATCAAACCATGATCGCCGCTATTTTCCCCGGTCAGGGAAGCCAAAAGCCTGGGATGGGACAAAGCCTCTGTGAAGGCTCAGCCGCCGCCCGAGCCGTCTTTGACGAGGTGTCAGAATCGCTCCACACTGACGTCGCCAAACTATGTTTTGAAAGCGACGAAGAAACTCTTCGCGCAACCCAAAACGCCCAGATGGCCCTCTTCACCTGCGGGGTCGCCGCTTATCGAGCGCTCCAAGAAGCCGGAATCAAGGCCGAAGCATTTGCCGGACATTCGATCGGTGAATATGCCGCCCATGTCTGCGCCGGAAATATCCCCCTTGAGGTCGGCGTGATGCTGGTTCGTAAGCGCGGGAACGTCATGGCTGAGGCAGGAACTCTCGCCCATGGAACCATGGCCGCAGTGCTTGGACTCGACTCTATTGCGATCAAGGTCGCTCTCAAGAAAGTCCCCGGAATTGTTGTCGTCGCCAACGATAATTGCCCTGGGCAAGTGGTCATCTCCGGCGAAATCGCCGCAGTAGAAGCCGCGGGGCCAATTCTGACCGAAGCCGGTGCCAAACGCGTTCTCCCGCTCAACGTGAGTGGGGCGTTTCACAGCCCATTGATGCTCGAACCCTCAAAGCAAATGGCACGCACCCTCGCCAACGTCGACTTCGCTTTTGGCAAGCCAGTCTATAGCAACGTCACTGCAGAAACCGTCGAAAATCCGAACGTTTGGAACGAGCTTCTTGAGCAACAACTCAGGGATGCGGTTCGGTGGACGGAAACGGTTCAAAACATGGTTGGTGACGGGGTCACACGCTTCATCGAATGCGGAGTTGGCAGCGTCCTTTGTGGAATGATCAAACGAATTGACTCAACCGTGACCAGTTCAGCGGTATATGATATGGAGTCCCTTGCGGCGGTAAAAACAGTATGAAAGTTGGCGTGATAATGGGTAGCAAAAGCGACTGGGCGACGATGTTCGCGGCGGTCGAAATTCTCAACGAATTTGGTATAAAGAACGAAGTCGAAGTCGTCTCTGCCCACCGCACCCCAGATCGAATGGTCGAATACGCCAAAACGGCCCGCGATAACGGCTTTTCGGTCATCATCGCGGGAGCGGGCGGAGCTGCCCACCTGCCAGGAATGGTCGCCAGCATGACTACACTCCCCGTGATCGGAGTTCCAGTCCAAACAAAAACGCTTAGTGGCGTTGACTCGCTTTACTCCATCGTCCAAATGCCCGGCGGAATCCCAGTCGCGACCGTCGCAATCGGTAATGCCAAGAATGCGGGCTTACTCGCCATCCAGATTCTCGGTGTCACCGACAAAGCCATCGGGAAAAAACTCGAGGATTATCGCCAAAGCATGGTCCAAGACGTCAAAAACATGAACTCTGAAATTCAAGGCAAACCATGATCACATCCTTATCACTGCTCCTGGCTCTTGGCAATCCGGCCCTCGACAGGACGCTCATTGTCGACACGATTGGCCGATTTGAAAGGACCGACAATGGTAATTCGTGCGAATGGCCCGGCTCTGCACTTCGGTTTTACGGCCAAGGCTCGAAGGTCAGTATTTCTCTAAGAGCCTCGACCGATGATGATCGCTGGCAAATCGATTTGGACGGACGCCCAACGGGAATCTTGAAGCTCAAGAAAAGCCAAACGAAGTACCCCATTGCACTTCCAGACGATAAGAAGCATTTGATCACCTTGGTCCGACGGACTGAGACGTTTACGGGCAAGACCACTTTTTTCGGAATCGAAAACAACCTGATTCCCGCGCCCAAGCCATCCGGTCGGAAAATCTTGATTGTCGGCGACTCGATCAGCGCCGGCTACGGAGTCGATGGGGCAAAAAAAGAAGAGCACTACAGCGTCGAAACCTCTAATGCGTATTTGACCTATGGCTGGGTCGCAGCGCGGCTAACCCACGCCGAACCGACAATCGTAGCTTGGTCCGGTCGAAAAATGTATCCCGACAACACCATGCCCGAAATCTTTGACTATGTGCTGCCTCAAGAGAAACAAGGCAGAGCCGTTGATGATCCTAACACTCAGGCCGTTCTTATCAACCTCGCTACCAACGATTTCGGTAAAGGTATCCCTGACAAAATGAAATGGACGGGCAGCTATGGAGCGTTCGTCAAGAAGTTGCGCGGAAAATTCCCGAAAGCTCACATCTACCTCGCAACCGGCAGCATGATGTCTGACAATTGGCCGCCAAACACCAAATCCCTGTCCGTCCTCAAGGAGTACCTCGCATCGATTGTCGGCTTCGTCCATGATCCGAAAGTCCACCGAATCGACTTCGCGATCCAAGACGAAAAAGACGGAATCGGAAGCGATTGGCACCCAAACGCCGTCACCCAAACCAAGATGGGCAACCGCTTTGCCGAAGCACTCAAGAAAGACTTAGGTTGGTAATTGGTAAAGGTTAGCACGGATACCGAGCTGGGAGGAACGACCAGAGCTTATCCGTGTTTCCCGTCCAAGGACACTGATAAGGATTTCGTTCGCTAAGGCTCACAATACGGGATCAGTGCCACCCTTTAAATCTCCTAACTTTTCCTTGGCTCTACTCCCAGCAAGTTCCGCACCATAAAATCATAAAATCGCCGCCGCGCATAAGGACTGCCAATCGCTCCGTGACCATTGTTGGGAATCACCACGAACTCAAAATCTTTGTCCGCCTTCTCAAGCGCGTCGACAACTTGATACGTGCTCGCCGGATCAACGTTTGTATCCTCCTCGCCAACCATCAACAGCAATTTTCCCATCAAGTTATGCGCCAAAGTCCGCCCCGACTGCGCTTCGTAATGCGGCCCAATCGGATACCCCATCCACTGCTCATTCCACCACATCTTATCCATGCGGTTGTCGTAACAACCGCAGTCGGCCATCGCCACCTTATAGAACTCGCCGTGAGTCAAAACCGCATCGAGTGCATTCTGACCACCCGCCGAAGTCCCATAAATCCCCACCCGGTCGAGGTCCATCTGAGTCCACTTCTGCGCCGCCGCCTTCATCCACAGAATCCGATCTGGCAGGCCAGCATCGACTAGGTTCTTCCAGCAAACATCGTGAAAAGCCTTCGAACGATCATTCGTTCCGAGCCCATCGATCCGAACCACGATAAACCCGAGCTCCGCCAATGACATTCCTCCGGCGCTAGTGTGGAACGCCTTTGGCACAAACGAGCCTTGCGGGCCCGCATAGATGTCCTCGACGACCGGGTAACTCTTCAACGGATCAAAGTTTGTCGGCAAATAGACCAAGCCCCAAATGTCGGTCACTCCGTCGCGAGCCTTCGCCGTAAACCGTTGCGGAGTCTTATATCCTGCTTTGAGCAAACCAGAAATGTCGGCCTGTTCGACATCCACTAGCTTCTTGCCCGTGTCGGCACTGCGCACTTCAAATGTTGGCGGCATGTCTGCCCGCGAATAAGAGTCGAAAATCACCTTATTGTCGGGCGACATCTCCACTGTGTGGGTCCCATCACCTGCGGTTAAGCGCGTAAACCCGGAACCGTCAAAATTAACTCGGCAATAGTGCAGGTGATACGGATCCTCGGTCGCAGTCTGTCCGCTTGCCATGAACCAAACTTGCTTCTTTGCATCATCGACCTTCACGATCCTCCGCACGACCCAATCTCCCTTCGTGATCGGACTCGACTCTCCGGTTGCGAGATCATAAAGGTAGATGTGGCGCCAGCCCGATCGCTCGCTCATCCAGATCGCTTGCTTGTTGCCCGGCAAAACATTGAAGAAGCTTTTATAATTCCAGTCGATGAAGGTCTTGGCTTCCTCATTGATCAGCGTCTTGGCGACGCCCGACTTTGCATCGACGCCGACGTACCGCAGAACTTGGTGCCCGCGTTGGTTGTATCGAAACGCAAATTGATCGTTGTTCAGCCATCGCTCGCCGTCGAGACCAAAAGGACTCGCGTAGAGTGAATCGTCGACCGACGTTACTACCCCCGAATCGACGTCCAAAATCCTCAACCGCTGCTTTGGCAACTTGTCGCCCGGCTTTAAGTATTGAACGGAAGTCAGCCTGGGCTGGAACTGGTCCTTCGGCGTCGTAACCACGATATTCAGGGGATGGTCGTCGCCGGGTTCGGATTGATAAACGGCAACATGCTTTGAGTCTGGCGACCACCACGCAGTACCATTGTAGCTGTTGGCCTTGGTTCCGTCGGTCGTGACCACCTTTTCGACTTTCGACTCGACACTAACTAACACCAAGTTGTCGGACCTAAAAGCGATGCGCCATTTGCCATCGGGCGAGTCCAATGTTCGCCCCTGTCGTCCACCTTGGCCCCGCGGTGGTGGCGTCGGTCCGGGACGGACGTCCGCCGAAAGCTCGCCGGAGTAATCCTTGGATTCGTACGTTTTCAGGTCAACTTCGTACGCCTTTTCGCCCAGCTTAAATCGCACTTTCGACAAGTCATTGCTAAAGTCGAATCGAGTGAACGGCAACTTGTCGGCGTCCGCAGCATTTCCGCTCAGCTTCGTAACCGTCTCCGCCATTTTCTTATGGTCAAAAGCCGCCGCCTTTAAGCCTGCGGATGGGTCGACCAGAATAAACGTCTTCGTCCCCCCGACACCTTGTCGGACATACCAAAACCGCTGCGAATTCGCGATCCAGTTTGGCGTCAGTTGCTGGTTCAAGATCGTTCCTCGATACCGCTCGCGCAATCCCGCTGACCGCTCATAGTCCGCCTTGGTTCCTTGGGCGAACACCATTACCGGCAGGAGAAAAACCAAACAACTCATACGCTTCATATCGCCATTACACCACTTCCTGTATGGCCGGAACAATACGATCCCCCTAGTTTTTGAATTCAATTAGGCGGCGCATATCAGAATGTGCCACCGCTACCACTAAAGCCTCCATTCAGATTCACTGAGTACGTGCAGTGAATGGCCAAGTCTAGTGGGGTCGACTTTGGAAAATCGAGCCGAATTGTTTTGGTTTGGCCTTTGGGCACCTTCAGGTTGATTTCCTTCGTATCGTTCGGAGAAACTTTACCCAGTCGAAATTTCTGAACTTTCACCGCTACATATCTACCCCCTGCGGAGGGTAAGCACTTGAATCCAAGAGTCAGCGAAACACACGTTTTCTCCAATTTCACCAGGCGTGAGACTTCAATCTCGTGCCAACTCAATGGTAAGTACCGGACTCCCTTCATGTTCTCAGGCGGCTTTGGCATTGCTAACTGCTTCGCCCCTGGCTTCAAAAGCCTAGCGATTTCGTTGAAATTCGACAAGGCCGCCTTGCGATCTAAGTCGTCGCAATAATTGGGATCGTTCGCAAGGTGCTTGAGTTCCGCCTTTGATTCGCGGTCAAACAGTTGGGAGATTGTCGTACCATTTGCCTTTCGGAGATTTGGATTGGCACCCTTTGCCAGCAAGAGCGCAATGACCTTAGGTTTATCGGCAGACACTCCTGTTGCAATGCCAACCCTCAATGCGGTTGATCCATATTTACTTAGAGAATCAACTTTAACCCCTTGATCGAGGCAAAACTTGACCGCCTCCATATTTTCATGAAAGGTCGCATAATGCAGAATCGTCCAGCCGTTGTCATCGACTGCTTTTGGATCGGCACCAGCCTTTAGCAACATCGTTGCAATCTCAGGATTGAATTTCCAGTTCATTGCAGATTGTAAGGGCGTAATCCCGCTTTCCTTGTAACCAGGCTCATAGTTTTCGCTATAAAACTTATTGGTGTCCGCATCGGCCAGGAAATACTTGTCTCTGATTTGCCTTGCATTTACGTTGGCGTGATAGTCCAATAGCGCTTTAACGCACTTTGGATAATCATGATCTACCGCAACATGCAGTGGAGTTCGGTCGCTATAATCGAGCTTTTCAGTTTTTGCTCCCTTCGTAAGTAGGAAACGCACCAAATCATCCGGATCTGGATCCTTTCGCCGATCCTCAGATTCCTCCATTACATGCGAAATGATGCTGGCGTTCATGTACGAGGGGGCATTAATATTTCCACCTTTTTCTATCAGCAAGCTCATCATATCTACCACTTGCTTGTGCGTCCCATGGATCGAAAACAGGGGTGGCCGAACGTCGTAGTTTGGGTTTGCACCCTTTTTAAGCAACTCTCGAACGCGATCTAGTTCATTTTTGCCGACCGCTTCTTCAAGATCGATGTCGACCTGCCTGGCCTTAGTCATAATCGTGCCCGGATACGTGGTCCATCCCATCTTTTCTTCCTTCTTGACTTGTCCCACTTGAAAATCGCCCGATATTTTGGCGCAAGGGGCGAGCATGAGGGAAGCCATCAGAGCAATATCAAGAAGGAGCCACTTCATGTCTGCATTGTAACCGGACTTTCTCTCAACCGTTTGCTTTACGGAAACTAAAGTCGGCATGCTTTCTGTTCCTCCCCTTCCTCCGCTTCCCTGGCTTCCCTGGCTTCCCGGCTTCTTGGCTTCCCCCGCTTCTTGGCTTCCCCCGCTTCTTCCCGGGTATGCTGACACCAACACTCGGACTCCTGTTGATCCTCCCTTGCAATCCAAAAAACGGTCAGAGGGGCTCCGGTCGCAAGGAACAATGATTAACAGTTTTGATACCAAAAAGACTCTTCAATCCGGTGCAACCAATTACACCTATTTCTCTCTAAAGGCACTCGAAGAGAAGGGTTACAACATCAAACGACTTCCGTACTCCTTGCGGATCCTTCTCGAAATCCTCCTGCGAACCGAAGACAATAAGTCCGTTTTTAAGGCCGATATCGATGCGCTCGCAACTTGGAACGCCAAGGCCGAGCCAACCAAAGAAATTTCTTTCACTCCCGCCCGCGTTATTCTCCAAGACTTCACCGGCGTTCCGTGCGTCGTCGACCTTGCGGCGATGCGCGACGCAATGGCCAAGCTGGGCGGAGATCCCAAAAAGATCAATCCGCTTCAACCGGTAGAACTAGTCATCGACCACTCGGTCCAGGTCGATGCCTATGGCGCCGCTGCCGCCCTCATGATCAATCGCGACCTCGAATTTGAGCGCAACAACGAGCGATACGAGTTCCTAAAGTGGGGTCAGATCGCCCTCAATAACTTCCGCGCAGTACCGCCGAACACCGGAATCGTGCACCAGGTCAACCTCGAGAACCTTGCCAGAGTGACGTTTGTAAACCCTGAAGGCGTTGCCTACCCCGACACTCTCGTCGGTACCGACAGTCACACCACCATGATCAACGGCCTCGGTGTTCTCGGATGGGGCGTTGGGGGAATCGAAGCCGAAGCCGCCATGCTCGGACAGCCGGTCACCATGCTCATTCCCCAAGTTATCGGATTCAAGATGACCGGAAAACTCTCGGAAGGCACTACCGCCACCGACCTCGTCTTGACCGTCACCGAAATGCTCCGCAAAAAAGGCGTCGTTGGTAAGTTTGTCGAGTACTACGGCCCCGGTCTCGAATCGATGCCTCTCGCCGACCGCGCCACCATCGCCAACATGGCTCCCGAGTACGGAGCCACCTGCGGAATTTTCCCGGTCGACGCCGAATCGCTCAAATACATGCGCCTGACCGGTCGAACTGAAGAGCAGATCACGCTCACCGAAGACTACTTCCGGGCCCAAGGCCTCTTCTGGGAACCCGGGCAAGCCGACCCCGAATTCACCGACATCGTCGAGCTCGATCTCACCACCGTCCAGCCCTCCGTCGCCGGTCCCAAACGACCGCAAGACCGACTTCTGCTCAACCAAATTCGCGACAACTTCGCCCTAACCTTTAAGGACCAGCTAAAGCCTGAGGCCGCTCCCACTCACCTACCACCAACTGGCGGCGGAACTGCGCTGATGGAAGCCCCAACCAAGGCGGAATTCGACGCCAACGCATCGGTCAACGACGTCCACCATGGCGCGATCGTTGTTGCCGCCATCACGTCGTGCACAAATACCTCGAACCCGAGCGTGCTCCTCGCCGCCGGGCTCGTCGCCAAGAAAGCC
>JAYVXG010000013.1:0-2828 GCA_043785475.1 Armatimonadota bacterium | reverse complement strand
TCATTGAAATCTAGTCGAAGCGATTGTCCTTGAAGGGCAGCCTCGAAAAGTTACACCCTAAGAAAATTTATCCCCGGAGTTCGCTCTTCAGGGAACCTGGAAATCTTGTCCATTTTTTCGGTACCCCACTTTTCTTGCGCTACGCCCGCCGCACTGGCCCTTGCCCTTGCTAACTGTATACTTCCCTTAGCCAATGTGCCTTCGATACCAGTGGGAATATGACAATCAAGATCGAGATGTGATTGAAATTTTGGCGATGAATCCGTCTGGTAGCGAGCCAGGAGATGCCTTTCCGGCGGCGATTACGCCAATCATCATTTTGGAAAATGGTGAACGAAAGACGGTTGCATCTTTTTTCGGAATGACACCCGCATGGGCAAAAGATCCGATGTACGGTCAGAAATACGCATACAACAGCCGTTCTGAGACGATTACCGAAAAGCCGACTTTTCGGGATGCATACCGATTGCGTAGATGTTTGGTGCGGGTTGTCTCGTTCAAAGAGAATCTTGGACGAAACCGATGGCTAAAGGTGACGCCAGTTGAAGGTGATGCCCTATACGTTGCAGGACTGTTCGAGATGCCCAATCGGCATATCTCAACCCGATCTCACTGCCTCGTCACAACGACCCCAAATTCGATCATTGAGCCGTTTCATGATCGAATGCCAGTAATCCTGTCGGAAGAAGGACAGCGGCGATGGTTAGATCCGAATACGAATCCAATCGACGCCTTGGATTTGCTTGTGCCGTGTCCTTCGGAATGGTTAGCAATCGAGGAGCTACAGGAAGAAAGCCGCCGCAAAAAGAGTAAATATTTGGACCTATTCGACAGCGAATAGGTCGAACTTGACACTCACCAGAAAGCAGCCTTAACACATCTGACTCGGGGAATGTCATACAATGAGCTATCGCTGGTTATCATTAGCGTTCTTGTTTATTTGGCGGGTGCAGCATTTGTGGCGTTACTCCTTAGGACTGCTGTCAGTGTTTCACGTTCAGTGGAGTTATCTGCAGGCCGGAGTCGCTTTTTGAGATTTGGTGCGATTTTCATGAGTGTGTGCCATTTATTAGGATTGGTCGGAGCGACTGTGGGCGGAGCAGCCGATCCAATGGCGACACCGTTACACATGGTGGTTTCGGCGGGGATTTTGATGCTTGGCTAGTATTCAATTGTCGCTTTGATTAAAACTCGAACTTCGGCTCGTTGAGATTAAAAGTACCTGGGAAGGGGCATTTCGCCCCTTCCTCATAGTTAGTTGCCTTGGATGCTGCTGATTTTGGTAGGGTCGACAATTTCGACGGTGCCGTATTTTGCGAGCCCCGCTTCGATCAACTTCCGTTCGCCAACAACGAAGAGTTGAATATTAGATCCACCCAGATACTTCCTCGCGACGCGTTGGACGTCTTGCGCCGTTACCGCCTGAATCAAACCAGGATACGTGTCCCAGTAGGTTGCTGGAAGCCCATTTTGGACCAGCTCGGTGGCTCGGCCAAGTACTCCTTCTGAGCTCTCGAGAGTTAAGGCGAAGCTGCCGATTATCGAACGTTTAACGCGGTTGAGTTCGTCTTCCGTAACCAACTGATTTTGAAGGCGCTTGAACTCGGAGAAGAACTCACCGGTTGCAGGTTCCGTGACTTCTGTTCGAACGCTTGCATTCGCACCCCAAACGGCGGGCCAACGGCCGGCCGCGAGTGAGGAATACGCGCCGTAGGTGTATCCCTTTCGTTCTCGAATATTCTGGAATAACCGACCGGATGACCCGCCACCTAGGATTCGGTTGGCAACGGTCAAGGCGATGAAGTCTGGGTCCGTCTGAGAGACGGCCAACGCTCCAAATTGAAGCACGGTTTGAGCGGAGCCGGGACGATCAATTAAGAATATATGATTTTTTTGCTTCGCTGGGAAGTCTGCTTTGGGGAGTTCATGAGCACTGGCTCCAGGCTTCCAATCTGCAAGGGCGGCTTCAAGTTTCGTCTGAAGTTCCTTGATATTGACATCACCAGTCACGCCTAAGATGGCGCCGTTTGGTCGATAGAATTCTTCGTAGAACTTGCTCAAATCTTCGACCTTGATTGCCGCTCGTTCGGCGGCTTTTGGAGCCATGCGCTCGAATTTCGTGCCGCCGTAGAAGATGTGATTTGACAGTTCGGAAATCATGCCCGCAGGACTGCTTGGGCCGCCACCACGACCTCCTCCTCCTCCCCCTCCTTGGCGGTTTCGGTTGAGTCGATCAGTGGGAAATGTGGGGTGCAACAGGACTTCGGACAAAAGCCCGATGAGCATATCGGTGTTCCCCGAAAGTCCCGAAGCGGATACCGTCGTGATGTCCAACCCTGTAGTTGCCGAGAGATTGATCCCGGCATTTTCTGTCATATCAACGATCTGGTCAAAGGTATGAGCTTTTGTTCCTTCGGTCAACATTGTTGCGGTTGAGTTTGCCACTCCGGGTTTATCTTCATAGATCGACCCCGCCTGAAGTTGGAGATTTAGGCGAATCGCTGGAGTTCGGTGATCTTCAATTATATAGACAGAAAGGCCATTTTTGAGCGTGAAGGTCTTGGGCTTTGGCAAACGGACTTTGAGGAGTTCTTTCGCGACCGGAGCCTTGCCTTTGATCACAGCGCCGCTGGTGCTGTCCGTATTTACGCCGCCCGAGTCTTGGGAATATCCCAGGCTCACAAGGGCAAAGGACAACGGAATTAGGCAAATATATTTCATCGGTGTCCTCCGTCGTCAGGAGCGGAATCGGGCATGACGACCACGACCACTCGGTTCGTTTTTACTAAGTATTTCTTGGCCACTCTTTGGATATCGGCGGCAGTAAC
>JAYVXG010000012.1:0-2835 GCA_043785475.1 Armatimonadota bacterium | reverse complement strand
CGGACTCAAATCGAAATCCCACCCGACTCAGATTCAATGTCGATTTGACGCTGAACGCTTCATGAACTCCCAGCGGAATATATCGCAGCTGATTGATCGGAGGGAACATCCCTTCCAAATTTCTGTCTGGAAGCATCTTCGGCGTAAATCCCAGGTATCCAGCAAACTCGCCTCCGCTGGTAATGCGGATTCGCTCGAATTTATTCAAGTGTTTTACAAAGCCACCTTGCGGGGTCATCCAGGCGACGGACATTTGGCGCCTCGCTTCAAAAACAATTGTCCCCATAACTTCAACCAACGTCGAAGTTGGGCCATGAAGAAGAGCGGCTCGGACCAATTCAGGCGTAAACGGATCAATCGGACCTCCGCCCGGTACTCCGTACTTCCTCAGTTTCGCTTGAGGCGAGAGCCTGCATATGCTTCCGTACTTCTTAATGACCTTGAGACTCATGCCGTGATTTTATAACCCTCCTTAATCAGTCGATCTCGTACGATGTAGGCAACCATCGATGCGTCATCTCGGTCCCCATGAATGCAAATAGAGTCAACTTTTTCGGCCAGAGCAACCGCTTGCTTGCAAATCGCGTCGAGGTCATGTATCACCGCATCCGGCTCTGAACGAGGGACGAGAAACCCGTACCTATCATATCCACGCTCGCAAAAACCCTCGCTTATAAATCGCAAACCACGCCTCCGACACTGAGCTTCATGCCCGGTTCCAGGCATCCCCATAAACGGTTTTTCCATTTCCTCAATTGCGGTCCACAGGTATTTCGAATCTTCCGGCGCATTTGCTAGCCAGTGATATAAGGCGCCATGCGGCTTGATGTACGAGTAAGAACCTGAATTCTGAATTTGCCCCACAACTGAGTTCAGCCACTCCTCGGGGTATCCCTCCGAAAGTTCGCGGCGACCCATCGATTGCGGGTCCGGAAAGCCGACATGTGCTCCAACCCTTAAACCCTTTTCTCTCCCCAATCGAAAGATTTCCGCCGTCAGTTCGGGACTTCCGGCATACGCACTACTACAAATATTGATCGAAGAGACAAAGTTCATCAACTCCAAATCGTTGGGAAAGCCTTCGGCAATGTCTGCGTTGAGATCAATCGTTTGCATAATCGACAATGGTCTTGTCTCGGTACTTTGAGAGGTTCGTTTTTTCGATTTCGATGAACTTTATTGTGTCACCGGGGTTTAGCGGAAAGAAGGATTTTGTCGCATCAGCAATACTGATTGGCGTCTCACCAATGAGGTTCCATCCTCCAGGAGATTGCTGTGGGTAGATGCCTGCCTGCCCAGCGGCGACTCCTATCGAGCCGACGGGAACCTGAATACGCGGTTCATCCCGCCTTTGGAGAATCTTAAACTGTTCGGGCAGTCCGGTTAAATACGGAAAGCCTGGAAGAAAACCAATGGCCACCACGGTATAGAGCTGGCCACAAAAAGCCTTCACCGCAAACTCAGGCTCCGAGCCCATAATTTGGCAAATCTCAGCAAGGTCTGGGCCATCAAAAATGACTGGCACGGTAAACCCCCTCCCGCGAGTTGCGGTTACCATCGAGAAATAGTGAAGAGTTTCTGGATCGAAAGTCTCCGTGTTGACATAAATTCCCACCGTTTCCATCGAGGGCACGATCTCCTCAACTCCAGGGATGCTTGCCAACTCAATTGAACGGGCTACGATATGCGGCTCGACCTCAAGATCGCGGAGAATATAAGCGGTTTCGCCGAGGGATTCGATTCGCACAGGTCTAGTATTCCACCTAACCCTCATAGATTTGATGTCTCGTAACCGTTACAATGATAGGAGATGAGCCTAAAGATTGACCTCGAATTGATCGACGGTGGGGTTGCTCCGCAATATCAGACCGCCGGAGCAGCAGGAATGGACCTTTGCTGCTCCGAATCCTTCCAATTGAACCCCCTCGAAAGACGCGCAGTGAAAACCGGCGTCAAGATATCTTTGCCCGAAGGATTCGAGGGACAAGTACGCCCTCGAAGTGGGCTCGCAATCAAGCGTGGTATCGCAATGGTGAACTCTCCTGGGACTATTGACTCAGATTACCGAGGTGAAATACGAGTCATTCTCATCAACTTGGGTCAAGAAGTTGTACGCTTTAACTTAGGTGACCGAGTGGCACAGCTTGTGATTGCTCCGGTAACTAAGGCCGAATGGAATCTTGTTGAGTATTTAGATGAAACGGACCGAGGCGAAAAGGGCTTCGGTAGCAGTGGTGGATTTAGTGTGAAAGGAGAATGATTAACATGGACACTGATGGAGCAACTATATCGATGGCCAGCGCCGTCGTTGATGATCGCCAAATTTTGCAGGCTGAGCTAGCCCGCGTAAACTTGCTCCGCATCCGAGGCGATGTCTCTAGTTCAAAAACCCTCTGTCTCTCCATTCTCAAACGGTTTCCAGATAGCATCGACGCCCACGTAATGATGGGAGACCTGCACACCGAACAAGGTGACCTCGCTCCTGCCGCAGAATGGTACTCCTTGGCTCTCGACCTCGACCGGAATGCACCCGGAGTCAATGTTAAACTCTCGCGGGTCCAAGCCGCCCTCGACATTTCCGGTCAAGCCTCCCGCTCGCGAGCAATGATATTGAGTGGAAAACGCATGTCCCCGTGGCTCACTGTGGCAATCATAACGAGTGTCATTGCCGTCTGTTCAGTTGCCTACCTTGCCGGGATTGGTTCCACGTCGAATTCAACTGCGCCGAAAATCACCGTCTCTGACCGAATTGAATCTCCAAAAGCGGTGGACACGTCGCCCACGTCTTCCACAACAACTCCGAATACCGCATCGGCAACCACGATTGCCCCACCT
>JAYVXG010000011.1:0-9295 GCA_043785475.1 Armatimonadota bacterium | reverse complement strand
TTCCTCTCGAACAACCGAGTCCATCGATTCGAACGACATTGATCTGGTTAGAGGAAAGGCAAGCATTCTCGAGAAGGCCCCCACCGCTGCCCCATCATCCGAAATGAGACTCTGGTAGGCATTTAGCCGCTCTCTGTCATCGACGTGTGAGAACGAGCCCACGCGTTTAGCCACCCCTGGCTCGCCCACACGAATACCCGCCGCATTGCACAACGATGCAAAACTTCGGTCTCCGTGATAGAAGTCACCTACTTCCAATCCAGTTTCATCCAAGAAATTCGAAAACGTAATTGGAGTTTCCGTTGCCGCCATTCTTCGAAGCTCGTCAATCAAAGCTCGGTTAGTCGACGGGATTGCGCTCTTAAGATTGGACAAGACCCGTTCCTGAGTCGTGCGATCAAGTCGAATATGGCAACCAGGTGGCAACATCGGAAACTCAGCCTTCACAGCTCTGTCTAATTCGGAACGTGACAAGCCGGTCATCGCCCGGAATCGCAAATCCATCCGAAATTCCTTTCGCTGTAAACCCACGAAATCCAATACAGTTAGAGCCCCCTTATTGTGGTGATTTCGCAGTCCACGACCTAGTTGTTGAATGAATACGGTTGCGCTCTCGGTTGGTCGCAAGAACAAAACTGTGTTGATCTCGGGAATATCGATTCCCTCATTGAATAGATCGACCGTACAAAGGATCGATTGTTCTCCCGTGCGAAACCTTTTCACCAAAGCCTTTCGGTCATCGGCATTCATTCCTGAGTGGAGAGCTTTCGCATCGAGTCCTGCTTCGGAAAATCGCTTTGCCATGAACTCAGCGTGGGCGATCGTGGCGCAAAACGCAACCGTTCGCATCTGGTCGAGATCTGCAACTTTCTCTATCAGTTCGCGGATGATGACCGCCGCACGTGCGTCGCCTCGATCTACATACTGTCGCTCTAAATCCGAATCGGCGTACTTGCCTCCGGTCCAATTCAGTTCACTTAAATCTGTTTGGTCGTCAACTCCATAATAGTGAAAAGGACATAATAGTTTCCTGTCCAAAGCGTGCCAAAGTCGCAGCTCATAAGTCGGCGCACCAAATCTCTCGATCACATTCTTGCCATCCGCTCGTTCCGGCGTAGCCGTCAATCCAATCAATTGTCTGGGTCTAAAGTGATCGAGGATTCGAAGATAAGTAGGTGCCTCCGCATGATGGAACTCATCGATCACGATCACGTCAAAACGTGCGGGATCAAAATCAGAAAGGGTCCTTGACGAAAGAGACTGCACAGAGGCAAACACATGTTTCCACTCTCCGGCCCTATCTGATCCTACATTGAGTTCGCCAAAATCACCATCTCGCAGGACCGCTCGAAAGGCGTCTCTAGACTGGCGAAGAATATCTTCTCGATGTGCAACGAATAGAAAGCTCGGACTTCCTCGATATTCCTTAGCCAACCGTTCATAGTCAAATGCTGCAAGCAGTGTTTTGCCGGTGCCCGTTGCCGCTACAACTAAGTTTTGACTCTTTCCATCTAGCCTGGCTAATCGAAGCTCGTCTAGTGCTTCTTTCTGGTGTGGCAAAGGTTGGATATCGGCAAAGAATGTCGTTCCCTCGGGGACTGTTTGTTGTGACTTGAGCGCCCGGCTAAGGCGTTCCGAATCTCGCTCCGGATCGAATAGTTCATAGAGGGGGTCTTCCCAGAGACGATCAAATGTCACTGTCAGTTCTTTCAAGACCTGAGTTGCGTCAGTGTCGCCTAGTCGAACATTCCATTCGAGGCCGTCGACCAAGGCCTTTGGCGACAAGTTTGACGACCCAATGGTCCCTGTAGTCGACCCACTATCTCGGTGAAAGATCCACGCCTTCGCGTGTAATCCTGTCTTCTGCTCAGATCGCTCATAAACGATCTTGACTTGTGCTCCAATATTTGCCAACCGGACTAGGGCTTGTTGATTGGTTCCACCGAGGTATGTCGTCGTTATGACTCTGAGTTTGTCGCCAAACTTCTTCAGCAAGTCGAAAATTAGATTGAGTCCTTGGTTGCCTATGAAGGGACAAATTAGATCGACACTGTCGGCACTCAGGAGCTCAGACCGAAGCATCGTATGATAATTGATGCCTTGATCATTCGTAATGAGGGCACTTTGGGAAAGCGCTAGTAGAGGTTTTGCTGGGTCAGTGGAAATCTTGTCGCATATTGCGGACAAGACTTTCAACTCCGAATCGTTCTTTGGCTCCAGACAAGAAAGAAAATGATTGGCAATTTCCAGAAATTTTTCGTCAGAGGTTTCTTCCGATATTTCTTGGGCCAATGCTTTTCGAAGTCGCTTAGCAACTTCTCGAGAAAGATATTCAATTGAGTCTGCGGTGCCAATTCCGCTTTCGACGGCCCGGAGGGTTTCTGGGAGGGCGCCAATTTGCGCGCGCAACGACTCAGTGATCAATTTGTCGTAGTGACCTCGCTTCAATTCCTCCATTTGATCTTAACGTTACCAACTTGATAAGCCACAACGGTGGAAAACTAATGTTGAGCTTGAATATCTACAATCATTTGAATCTCGCCGAGAGGCGCCCCGCCTCGTACTAAACTAATCCATGCCCAGCCAGCAAGATCAGTTTGAAGCCCGGTACTCTCAGATCGCGAAGAGTGATCGGGTGGGATAGTCGGACGAATACGAGGCCACGATTGCACGTTACCAGAACCTGTTGAAGGTTGCAGACATCCAAGTGGGCAGTCTTCTCGAACTCGGTTGTGGGCGGGAGTCATGGGCCCATTAGTCGATTTTGCATCGAGACAAATCTCGAAGGGCACGTATGTTCGAATGAATTCCAGGGAACCTCGCTCCTCCACTCCACACAAGAACGCCCCAGGCCAAGGCTTGAGGCGTTTGCTAAATCCGGGCGGGGACGCCCAGGCTCCCAGTTACTTAACGACGGAACCGATTGCGGCGTTCAGCGCCGCGATGCCCTTTTCGTCAGCCGTAAGGTCGACGAATTTATCCTTGACTTCCCAGTTCTTGTAAACAAAAATGGTGTTCTTCGCGCCGGTGTTGATCTTGTAGTTCTTGATCGCTTCGTTGTCGGCAGTCAGGTAGCTGATCGAAACGTTCTTGAGATCCTTGCTCATTGCAGGTGCGTGCTGCTCGATCATCTTGCCTTGCTCTTTGGTGGCAAGAATGACGACCATGCCCTTAAATTCCCTGCTGGCGTACTTGTCCATGGCGGTGTCGAGGGTCTTGGCAAATGCCATGATCGATTTCGGGTCGCCGTTGGTGACCCAAGCTTGAACCTGGGGTCGGTTTTGGTAGGTGCAAGGGAAGCAGGAGTCGGTCCCTTTGAGCTTGCCCGCGACGTGCTTTGGATGGAATGGGGAAACCATTTCGCCCTTTTCGAGGCCGCTGCTGGTGAAGGCGGTTGCGATCATCGACATGCCGACGAATGCACCTGAAATCAAAATTGCTTTGTTCATTTTCGTATCCTGCAATGCGAGATTGCTGTGACTACTCTACGCAGTCTAAACCATTTTGGTTCCGTTTGTAAGTTAAGGTGTGGCACTGATACGCGCAAGGAAGCATGACTGAAGCTTATCAGTGTTAAGACCGTCCAGAAATCTAACACGGATAAACTCATCTTCCGCATTCCGTCTTTAAACGAATCTAGCCGTGTATCCGTGCCACAAAGAAATCAGTGTAAAATTCACAAACTGTGCCGAAGTTCGTCAAATTCAAGACCAAGAAGTTTTGGAACGCACCGGGCGAGTCGCACTACTTGACCTTCAGCACAGTCGACAAAATTCCCTATTTAGCGAACGATGAGATCTGCCTGTTCCTCGCTGCAAGCATTGAGAGAGCCAAGTCAAAGCATGACTTTGTAGTTCTTGCTTACGTGTTCATGCCCGATCATGTTCACATGATCCTTTTCCCATTGAATGCCGAATATGATATGGCGGCAATTTCGAAATCGATCAAGTTGAGCAGCTCGAAGAAGGCCAAAAAACGCCAACATAGTCCGAGACGTCCTTTGGGAGCCGGGTGCGGGGTACGACGAAAATTTCACCGGCGCTGAGGCCCGTGTTGGCATAATCGAATACATTCATCTGAATCCAGTACGCAAGGAGTTGGTCACAGAGCCGACAGCTTTTCGATGGTCATCGGCGAAGTGGTATCACACCGGAGAGCAGGGTGATATCGAATGTCACCGCTTTCATGATCTCGAAAGCTAAATAGAACACTGATAAGCTACGCTCGTACCTCGTTTCGCGTATCAGTGCCACTTCCCATGCCAGGTGGGAAAGGCTTCAGCCTTCAGAGGAGAAAAGAGATAGAATGAACGTGAGCGTCAATGCCAGAAATTACGTGTGATGGATTTACATTCGACTCTGAAACCGCCGATGTGTTCTGCCTTAACGGTGGTAAGGGCCTCAGATTTCAGCGCGTTATTTTGATGGGTCTTGCGTCTATTGGCGGAATCGCATTTTACAAGGTGTCGATTGTATGGGCTCTCCTCGTTGGCCTTGGCTTGATCGCATACGTCTACTTCCGAACTGCCGAAGACATGCAAAAAGGCTTTTACGCGGCAGTAGTAAGGGATCGGATTTGCATCCGGACGGGGCATGGCGAATCGACCGTCTTGCTGAAGGACATAGATCGTCTGGCCGGACACAATGAAGGATATGCACTGTTTCTCAAAGATGGCCGAAGGATAAATGTGGACGGTCTAACGAAAGATTACGAACCTATTTTTCGGTGGATGTACATCAACATCAAAACTTCATTCAAGAGCCCACCTCGGGCGTGACCATCGTCCCCGCCTTCTTTGCATCCTTCGCTTCTCTCCTGACAAGTTATACTGCGAGACACTGATGGGGCGGGGCGATCGTTTGTGAGATGGGTTTGGTTGCGCATTTGGCTGTACGGGTTTCCAAGCCTGTTCATCCTCTTGGCGTCGGCGATCTTTTTCATCACATCCCAAGGCAATTCGGTGACCTCCGCCCTTGGTGTCGCATTCGCGTCGATGTTAGTTCCGATTCAGGTTTTCATGGGATTCGATTGGAGAAACGGTTGGGACTGAAAGCCTTACCGGGTCGTGTTGGGCTCGCTTTCTTTCTTGTGTTTCTTGACCTGGCGATTCTGATCGGATTTGTGGTCGGTTGGAAGGCTAAAAATCTTCTCGGCTTCCCAATGTTATTAGCGTTTCTGTCGTCGAGCCCGTCATTCGCCGCATCATTCAAGGCTAGCAAATCGCCCCAATCTGGCTGACGGGTGGCAAGGGTTTAAACCGCTACTTTCCAGGGAGGCACAGGCACGACGACGACACTTTCTCACCATCGCTAGACCAAATTCTGCGGTATCGCTTCATCCACTTGGCGGCATTCTTCGCGTCACCGAGCTTCTGATAAGCGTTGGCAATCCCGAGCGTGGACCACCCATTTTCCCGCGTGATTTCCAAGTCTCGCTTGTATACCAAAATGGCATCGATCGGTTTGTTGGCTTTCAGAAGTGCGGCGCCCAACGTGTGGCGGCATGGCTGAAGCCAGTCTGGCGGTTCGTCGTACGAAAGTTGGTCTTCGGCCGCTACCGCTTTGGTTAGCTCGGTGATCGCCTCATCCATCGAGTCTTGCTGAACCAAGATTTCTCCTTTCACGAGGTGCTCGTGAACATCGAGGACCTTCGGCGCAATATTGTTCCCCCAAACGGCGTCGGCTGCGACCTTCTTGCGTAATTCCAAGAACGTCTCATATTCCCGATTCGCATCTTCGAGCCGGTGCGTGGCGGCATAGGCAACCGCCCGGTCGGCATGCCAGGTTGCTCGCGAAATGGGAAGGTAGTCGGCGGGCTCTGGAGCGGCGAGAATCTTTTCCCAATGGCCAAATCGCTTCTCAATATCGAGCGGCATCCCCATCATCCAATCAATCATTGGCGCCATTTCCTTCAGCATCGGTGCTGGAATTAAGGTCTGCCAATCGGAGAACGCCCACTGCGCCGACTTGTAAGACCCATTCATCGTGCCGGCGAATGCAAGCATCATTCGGTTGTGCCCCATGTAAGGCAGGTAAGTCGGTTGGAGACCGCGCTTAGCGGTGAACTCACGGTCGGTGAGGATCGCCAATCGATTTTGTTCGATAGCCTGCGCCCAACGGCCCGTCCGAACATAAATGTGCGATGGCATGTGCACCAAGTGCCCTAATTTCGGGGCCAGGGTGCACAAGAGGTCCGACGAAGGAAGGGCAGATTCGGGATGAGGTCCGGCTTCGACCGTGTGAATCCAGAGGTGGTTAGCCAACAAATGGTTCGGTGAAAGCTTGAGCGCGTGCTGAATGACCGCCATCGCCTCTTCGGTACCGGAGGTTGG
Source organism: Armatimonadota bacterium (assembly GCA_043785475.1). Lineage (GTDB taxonomy): Bacteria > Armatimonadota > Fimbriimonadia > Fimbriimonadales > Fimbriimonadaceae > Fimbriimonas. The sequence goes on along the minus strand of JAYVXG010000011.1, from coordinate 2,964 downwards.
TTTTCCGTCCGGCGTCCATTGGTGCCACGGACTGAGGATTAGAATTGACTCGGCGTAGAGCGATGCTACATCCGCATCCGTGGGATACTTCGCATAAAGCTCGTGCATCCGCTCCCGATACGCCTTGTCTAGCGCGCTGCGATCGGTCGGCGCAGGAACCAGGTAGCGCAGCTCACTGGCAGAAATTAGATCTGATTCGAGCCCCGTCCTGGCCAACGCCTTGGCCGTCATTAGTGCAGCAATGGCTGCCTTACTAGATACCTCGTCGACCGAGGAAAAGTTGATGTCGGGCGCGTATGAAAGGGCCTCTCCCCAATACGCCATCGCGCACTTTGGGTCATGACTCTGGGCGGCTTGGAAAAATTTGGTGCTGGTCGCTTTGTGGAAAGCATAAAAGAGCGACATTCCTTGGTCGAAATAGCTCTGCGCCAACGGATCTTTGGTCGATATTTGTTTGTGAAAAGTCCCAATCCCGGTCATGAACGGAGGCGAAATCTGGAATGGATTTGAAAGCGACAGAGAAACCAAAAGAGTAGAAAGCATTGTGACCTTTTGGCGCATTATACACCCGCTACGGTTTTTATAGGGAAGCGCAACGGAGGCGGCAACGCCATGCCCTACGGGAAAATGCCGCGTCGAATCGTCGCATCCGCAACCCGCTTAACGCCGATAATCAACGCCGCTGTCCGCATGTCCGTCTTATGTAGCTTCATCGCCGCATCAACTTGCGCGTACGAGTAGCGCATGATCTTCGTCAGCCTTTCATTAACCTGATCCTCTTCCCAGAAGAAGTTTTGAAGGTCCTGGACCCATTCGAAGTAGCTGACGATAACGCCGCCGGCGTTCGCAAGGATGTCGGGTACCACCAGCGTGCCCTTGTCGTGAAGAATATGGTCGGCGTCAGGAGTGCTTGGCCCGTTGGCGCCCTCAACAATGAGCTTCGCCTTGATCTTGTCGGCATTCTCGGATGTGATTTGAGCTGCAATTGCAGCCGGAATCAAAATATCGCAATCCAACTCAAGCAGTTCGGAGTTCGAGACCGGCTGAGCGTCCTTAAATTCCCGGATTCCGCCTTCCCGGCCCGAGTAGCGATTGATTAGTTCGTCAACCGGCAGGCCCTTCTCATTGTAGATGCCACCGAGAGCATCCGAAATGCCGACGACGACTGCGCCGTTTTGCGCCGCGATGCTCGCGGCTACCGAGCCAACGTTTCCGAAGCCCTGAATGACAACCTTTGCCCCGTTGAAGTTCATCCCAATCGACTTGCACGCTTCCTCGGCACTAACGATGACGCCCCGCCCAGTCGCCTCAACCCGGCCAAGTGAGCCGCCAAGGTCAACCGGTTTGCCGGTGACGACACCAGGAACGGTGTACCCCTTCTGCATCGAGAAGGTATCCATGATCCACGCCATGACCTGGGCATTGGTGCCGATGTCGGGAGCGGGGATATCCGACCGCTCGCCGAGAATAATATTGATCTCGGTGACGTACCGTCGGGTTAGCTTTTCGATTTCCCGACGAGAAAATTGTTTGGTATCGACCTTGACCGAGCCTTTAGCGCCGCCAAAAGGAATGTTGGCGACCGCGCACTTCCAAGTCATCCACATGGCGAGAGCCGTCGTCTCGTTTACGTCAACGTCTTGGTGATACCGGATTCCACCTTTCGTCGGGCCGCGCGATGAATTGTGCTGCACCCGGTACCCTTCGAAAACCATGACCTCGCCGTTGTCGAGTACGACCGGAAAGTTCACGATCAACTGCCGCATCGGGCGAGAAAGAACCTGGTGAAGACCCGAATCAAGTTCAAGGTATTCGGCAGCGACACTTAACTGTTCGCGCGCCATTGCAAGGACGTCAACGTGAGCACTCATAACTGCTGGCCTTTCACTCCCGCCGCACATTCAATTGGGTAGTAGGCCACAATGGCAAGCACGGCATTGTACAAAGCCGTAATAATTGTAGCCTTTAGAGTGCCGCCGATGTTGGGCTGGGGCGCGATTATCATAAACACAATCCCACAAATCAAGGTGCTAATGAGGGCTGCCGCCGAAGCAACCCCACTGTTCCGCTGAAATCGACTCTCGACCAAAAACGCACAAATCCACGCCGCCACCATTCTGGTCAAAATGAATTGCCACATGTCTGATCCGACAATTGCGGATTCGGCAAAACCAATAAAGAAGCCGATGATGAGTGCCGATCGCACATCGACGAGTAAGCCCAAAATGCACGCGGAAACAAAAAGAAAGTCAGGTTGGGCGCCGAAGATCGTCATTCGGTTGGACAGGCCCTGTTGGAGCCCGGCGCTGATCCAAATAAGGATGATCGTAACGGAAATGAGACGAGACTTATTCACTTCAGAATTACGACCTCTCGTAGTTCTCCGACGTTTACTGCGGGGAACACTCGAGCCCGCGAAGAGCCCATCTCGGGGAGTGATTCTGCCGATAGCACCCGACCAATGACGATGCCTTTCGGGACTCCTTTATAAAAGCCCGACGTGGTTATGATGTCTCCAGTTGCTACTGGAACCGTGGGATTAGAGAATTTCAGGATCAGAGTCGAGGTATTTTCGCCAGAAATGAGACCAGCTGGAGCAGGACTGTACTTCGGGGCGATTGCGCCAAATTGTACGAGCGATGAAGTTAAGAGAATGACTTGGCAATCTTTCAGTCCAACCGTCTGTACTCGGCCAATTAGGCCCTGGGCACAGACTGCAGGCATGCCTTCTTGAATACCTTTGTCTCGACCAGCGAGGACGGTAATTCGGTTTTGCTGGGGGTAGTATCCATCGATGTCGGCAACGATCTTTTGGTGATGATAGGTTGCTTCCATTCCTTCGAGCTTTCGAAGGGAGTCGACTTCTTTTTCCAATCGGGAGTTTGTCTCAGAATATAAAAGCAAGGTGCTGATTTGGCGGTTAAGCCGGAGATTTTCCTGCTGCAATCGGCCGCCATGGATTGC
>JAYVXG010000010.1:0-2846 GCA_043785475.1 Armatimonadota bacterium | reverse complement strand
GTTAGAATTTACAAAATATATGAAAGAGACTATGGGAGTTTCATTAAGCCATTAACCTTTGTTAGCTGACTAATACTGACCGACGAGTCACTCGCGTGAGTGGGGTACTTTTCCGGCGAGCCACTTCCGTGGGCAGGGTAAGCCTGGTGTGGCACGGTTAACGACCCCTGCGAAGCTGAGAGTTAACCGTGAGAACCCTTCGGGCGCGCTTACCACCTTGCTTATTCTAACTCCAATTCAGCCATTTAGTGGCACTTGATATCACCTTCAACTTTGTTCAGACGAGTCACTTGTGTGAGAGGGGTAGTTTTCCGGGTGGCACTGAGAGACGCGAACCGGCCAGGGGACCGCTACGCAGTTGAGACTTGCCAGTGAGAATGATGCAACAGCCGGCCCACAACGTGGCTCGCCACAACGTGGCTCGTCGATCATTTTACACAGGTAACTCTCAGCTTCGCAGGGGTCGTTACCGGTGCCACACCAAGTACCCCTTTTGCAGAATGTTTACCCAGCCTACGGAAGTGGCTCGCCGCTTCAAGGTTTCTCACAGGTAACTCTCAGCTACGCAGGGGTCGTTACCGGTGCCACACCAGGCTTACCCTGCCCACACAAGTGGCTAACCGCCGCCTCGACGGTTTGCTTCAGGACGGGGATATCGAGCGGGTGGATTCGCCAATAGCGTTTCTCGCAAAAGGTTCCGAACGGGAGGCTGATGGGCATATCGCAGAGCATTTTTCGGAGCTCTTTGGGGGTCACGCCGAGCTCGGCGGCGACGGTTGGGAGGTCTTTGTACACTACCGTGATGCGGGCGGCATCTTGGTTGTCCAACGCTTTTGAGGCGTAGAACGGGTAGTCGGCCAGGTGTTTTTCGAGGCTGTCGAGGAAGTCGACAACCAGTCCGAGGTCGTGTAGGCCGACCTGGCACCACTTGATCAGATCGAGTCGACATAGGTCGTACAGCGGCAGCCCTTCGACGATCGCGGCGGCTCGGGCGCGGGTGTCGCTCCAGGTCGAAAGGGAGTCGCCGGGCGTCTCGAATCCCCGTGGTCGCATCGACGAGCACGCTCCGATTTGGGTCTCGAGCCACGCGTGAAGAACCTGGTAAGCGGTCAATGGTTTTGGTTTTTTCATTTCGTTTTTTGGGAGATTTGGGTTGGTGTGAAAGTGCCGGACCTTCCTCCTTCGCACAAGCGCTAAGGCGGACAAATGCATTATTAGTCACAATTCGCTTTAAGTATTGAGGCATCGTTCGGGAGGCTTCTCGTAACTTCAAGCTACTTCCCCGCCTCCGAGAATTCGGTGAATACTGGTCGGAAAGTGAGCTTGGCCACACCGAGGCCGCCCTCGCGGTTTTTGGCGACGATGAATTCCGCCTCTGTTTCTTGCCGCTCTTTTCGGCCCTCCTTTCGGGCGTCGTAATACTCCTGCCGATAGATCAAAATCACCACGTCCGAATTTTCCTCGATGCTTCCCGACTCCTTGAGGTCGGCCAAGGACGGGCGCCGCGACTCTTGCCGTTCGAGCGTTCGTGAGAGCTGGGACAAAATCAGGACCGGGGTGTCGAGCTCCTTTGCCATCGTCTTATAATCGATCATCATTTGCGAGATTTCCATGTGCATATTTTTCGAGCCGTTGAGCGCCATTTGGATGTAGTCGTCGAAGATAATTGGCATCTTGCCGCCGTCACGCTCAATTCTCCTTGCCATCCGGCGAATGTCGGAAATCTTGGTGCGCGTATCACTCATGAACCATACTTTGAGCTTGAAATTTTCATCTAACACGGTCAACAGAATAGTTTTTTGCGCTGCAGAAAACGTCCGCTTTTTGATCACCCACAGCGGGACGCCCGACAGCTTAGCCACGAATCGGGTCAACAATCGTCGGGGCGTCATTTCGCGAGTAACGAACAAGATTGGACGCCCCAACTTTGCCAAATGAAGTGCCTCCTCCAAAATGTACGAAGTCTTTCCCATGCCCGATCGCGAGCCGAAGGTGTACACGCAACCTCCCTCGAAGCCACCAATAAGCGCCTGGATCGAGGGGAATTTTGAGGGAAAACCCGCTGCACTTTCCGTCCCGTTAAGCACGTGATTCTCGATCTCGTACATCACATCTTTGAGCATCACAACCGAGTTCGACGCTGGCAAAACCGACGCGGACACCTCGTTTAACTGTTGCTCTAATCGGTTCAATTTCTGCTCGGGGGTATCACCAATTTGACCCACGATCATGACTGCATCTTTGGCAAATCTTCTCAATCTTCGCAACGCGGAGCGCGCCAAAATGAGATCTGCGTAGGTCTGCCCGTGCTCGACATTCGGAACAAACTCCGCCAATTGAATGATGTACTCGAGGCCGCCAATCCCCTCCAGTTCGCCTCCATTTCGCAGCGAATTGGCAATCGTTACCGGATCAATTTCTTTGCCCTGTGCGTGGAGATTTTGCAAATGGTCAAATAATATTCCGTGTGCCAGCGAGTAGAAATCGGACTTCTTGAGGACGTCAACCAGAAGGTCGGCCGCCTCGGGAAGTAGGATCATTGCCCCCAGCGCCGCCTGCTCGGTCTGCTCGTCCCAGCCAGGTTCCTCGTCGCTGGTTAGCAAGTTAGCAACGGGGACCGAAAAATCGTCGATATCGGCGCCGCTCATTGCTGGGTACACACCTCGTTGGTGCCGAGACATCGCCGAATTCCCTCTCCGTCGACATAGCTCGGTTCCGGTTCAATCTCCGTGCCGAACTGCCTTTCAGGTACCGGTTCTTTCATAAACCTTCCGCCCTTCATTTCGTAGAAAATCTGCTTCTCCAAAAGTTGCCTAGGGGTCGCGATGGCGGTGCCACTCGCTTTC
>JAYVXG010000009.1:0-2856 GCA_043785475.1 Armatimonadota bacterium | reverse complement strand
TGCCCATTCCGAATCCCCTCTCGGTGTTGTCATGATGGGTGCAACTGATCGTGGGATCTGTTTCATCCAGTTTGGTGAGAACGTTATCGGTCTTCGTGAGCAGCTTGAGAAGGAATATCCGGAGGCGGAGATATTGGAGATGACCCCGCACCATCAAGATCAATTTGGATTGTGGATGAAATCTCTTTCCGAGTATCTGGCCGGCGAAAGTCGTTCACTCGATTTGCCTCTCGACATCAAGGGAACCGCGTTCCAAATGAAGGTCTGGAAGTATCTCCAGACAATCCCTGCCGGCCAGGTTGAGTCTTACTCCGAAGTCGCCGAGGGGATCGGAAGCCCGACATCGGTTCGAGCCGTTGCGAGTGCCTGCGCTCGTAACTCGATCGCTATCGCGATCCCGTGCCATCGAGTCATTCGGGGCAACGGCGACCTCGCCGGGTATCGCTGGGGCGTCGAACGAAAACGAACATTGATCGACCTTGAGCGAAAGGCGGCTTCGGCATAGGGGCTAACGATCCAAGAGGTCACCGATACTCTGATGCATGCCGACGAATTGTAGGATCAATGAGTCAAGATCGTCGTCGAGCCTTGTGGCGTCGAACGGGATCCAGCCTTGCATGAGGGTCTGTGGGCCAAATGCGGTGGAGACGTTCGGCCAGCCGCTGGCATCAAACTGAACCCGAAACGCCTCGGCGAATTTACGACTTTCGAGCCTATATGCCGTTAGATGGCGAAGCTTTAGCGCGTGGATGTTGTATTTCAATCGACCCTTTTCCCCCACCCAGATTGAAAAGAATATCTCGCCTGGAATCGCTACTTCCCCGCGATTGTGCCACTGCGGCTTGTCGAGGTACAGAACCGGGCAACCGAGCCATTCGGTCACCCTTGAGTCGAGTTGGTTTGTTTTAATCGACATCTGATGGCGGTCGATCGCGCAGTGTAAGGCGTGAAGGATTTCTGCGGACGCGGGTGTCGGCATTATTTCCCGTCAGATTTTGGAATCGCGAAGTAGTTCTCGTCAAGTTTGAGATTGGCTTCCGACTTTTTGAGCTTGATGACAACCGGCATTTTTCCACCCGACTGAGTGATGAGGAACGGAACCATGGAATCGCCAACTTTTCGGTAGTCTCCATAGTCAGCCGATTCGGGCATGTTGCCCAGGATCGTTGTCATATAGCTCATGATTCTGATTAACAACCCAGATTTGGCATCGAAATAGAGATCTTCGGTCACCTTTGCGTTTTGAGCTCCGCTTCGCAAAACAACGACGTCTTTTCCGTCTATCTTGTCTCTACCAACAAATCGCATTTCACCGAACGGGGCCAAGGCGTTCGCGCCACGGAAAAAACGACCAAAGTGCAGCATTGGTGCTGCTTGGTCAGCGGGAAGCGATTGCGCCTTGTTGGTACCTGCTTTGAACCAAGCGTCAGCGCCATCGAATCCGATCTTTTCTCCGGCAAATTCCATCGTGAACTTGTTGGGTTTGCCTTGGACGATTGTGATTGGTGTCGCACTCGGACCAAGTCCAGTCGCGATCCCTTCAAGCTTGAGGGTCGCAAGGTCAGCGCCGGTAGCACCTTCATACTTCTTGATGATATCGGCTGGGATGATCGCGGTTCCGCCTCGGATAATGGTTCGCCGAGAAATGCCCATGACACTTGGTACATGTTGCGGATGTGGGCTGCCGTTGTGGCAGGTGTTGCATGTGACCTGAACTCGCCCGTTAAAGTTCTTGGCATTGATGTCCTTTTGCATTTCGATCATGTGCCGCGCTGCGGTTTTGGCCTGCTTCTCATCACTGGCGTAGTCGGCGGCTTTATGGCAGAATTCGCAGTCGACTTTCAGCGATGCGAACATAAACTTCATCGACGGAATGACCTCGCTGGCGGGTGTCCCGATCAGGGTCTTGATGTTTTTGTAGACCTTTTCTGCTGGCGGATTGTCTTGGTGCATCGCGGCTAAGGAAGTCAGAGAAAGGGACAAAGCGAAGATGACATATTGCGGCTTCATGGGTATGCCTTAAGCATACGGATAATGACTAGTTATTGCAATGAGGCTTTTGATCGGGCCAGCGAATGTATTCGCTAACGTAATTCTGGACAACCTAAGGCGACTTCAAACCAGGGTTTGCTACGCCCTGTTTGCGCCATTTGGAGGCGTCCTACGCATCCATGGAATATGCAATATCAATGTTCTGGTGGATCGACATACTTTCCTCCGGGACCTCAAATTTGAATAGAGGCAAGGAAGAATCATATTCCGCCGTTACCCATCCGTCTACAACCATGGTCTCCAAGGTCACCATCGCCATTTGAATCCCCGTTTCAGCGTTTGCAAATAGTCTATTTTTCATGAAGAACATACGTAGACGCTCCACCGCAAGTGAGATTTCGCTTTCCTTGTCTAAGAGCAGCATGATAATGTCGAACATGCCGTACTTCGGTAGCATTTTTCCGCCCCGCTTGAACGCTCTTTTTGCCCAAATCTTTCCTTCGAACAAGATCGGAATTTCTTCTTCGGTGGCCCCCTCCAAGTTGATCTTGAAGACGTTGTTCGTGGCGACATTCCAGACGACTTTTTGCTGAGTAAATTTTTGATTCACAACTTGAACGGCCTGAATCGCGAATCCCCCTATGAGCGGAGCCGATTGATCTTCTTGGGCAAATCCACCCGTACCCAGCCAACGAAATGCAGCATCGGGGGTTAAATCTAACCCTGATTTCTTGGCTATTTCGGCTGTATTCTCGATGAGATCGGTGAACTGACCGTTCGATGTATACCAAAAGTCAGCGAATAGGACGTGCTGGCGAATTCGCCCCCGGTGAGCATCGTTATAGAAACTTCGGAGCCAGTGGG
>JAYVXG010000008.1:0-9338 GCA_043785475.1 Armatimonadota bacterium | reverse complement strand
ACTGGGTGTGGTTTGAGCAAAGATCAACAAGAGCGCCGAACCGGCAATGCATTTCATAGCTATTCCAACTAACGTTTGAGCAGATGTGATTGTTTCCGAGGTTTGGGCTGGATCTTGTTTCCAAGTTCCTTTTCGGTCCAAAGCCCGGCTAGAACAAGGTGCTGGCGCGCCGAGATTTTGCTTTGACCGGGTTTCAGGAGGTTGGCAAGGTGGCTTCCGTTTTGACGGCGGAATTCGTAGACGTAGGCGGTCACTTCCGGTTCCTTCTTCCACTTAGAAAGTCGGAATTCGTACGGGAGGCCCTTGACTCCGGGATACCGCCAAAGTTTATCCCGCTTAGGCTGACCACCTGTCACGTTTAAGTCGTTCTTTGCGGAGAGGACAATCATTCGGTAGTCACGATCAAGATTGTTGTAGCCGGTTGCAAACAGTTCGGCTAGCTTCGAGAAATTAAATTTTGGCAGGTAGGAAATGTCGAGACTAAACCGATCACGTAAGGGAACTCCCGTCTGATCGATGGCTTCTATTGGAAGCACGATGGCAAAACCAAAACTGCCATAGGACCATTCACTCCACGATTCAAATCCGGCCGCCTCCATGGCCTCGGTCATGAGATTGAAAGTGCCTCCAACCGTTCGCCGGGGCGCCATGAACAGCCCGGAGTTCTTAATGACAAACCTTGAAGTAGAATCCCGAGGACTGAATTCGCGCAAGTCTTCTGGAGGACCAGGATCTCCATAGTTGTCACCGCGATCAAGAATTAAGAATGCGCCTTTGTCGTATCGATAAGTAAATCCAACTTGGTTTAGAACGTGTTGAAGCACCAGCTCGAACTTGGTGTTGTCTAGTTTCAAGGTAATCGTGCCCATTAACTCAACCTCTGGGCTCACCCAATACTTTTGGTGAACTCCCCCGAAGAGCCGCTTAAGAACCGCACGGGCATCCTCATCCTTGCAAACGAAACTTGGAATGATGGTGTCGAGGACGTCGCCTTGCACCGGCATCGGGAGCGGCATATGGATCGCCGGTAGGCCCGGCATCATCAAGGCAAGCGATATTCCAAGAACGGCAATCATAAGTGCATCCTATCACTTTGGAAGTTTCAGGTTCCCTACCGCATCGCCCTAATTCCCAACTTTTCTTCGCTCTCTTTCTGCAAACTGCCAACTGCAAACTGCAAACTATAGGTATGAGTTCCCTCCGGGTCGTAGACGTCGCGCTCGACCCGCGCTCGGGAGGCTCCAACGCGATTTACACCTACCTCCCGACACCCAAGGTGCAAATCGGCGACGCAGTTCTGGTCAGCCTCGGCAATCGGCAGCTCCTCGGATACGCCATCGGTTTCCGCGATGTCACCGCCGAAACCCTCGGCTTCGATCCCATCCACCTCAAGCCGATCGCCGGAATCGTCGCCGGGCTCCAAATCCCCGCTCCGATCATGGATGCAGTCCATTTCGTCAGCGAGCAATACCTCTGCCCTATCCCTAGCGCCCTCACTGCCGCAGTCCCTCCCGGAGTCCGAGACCGACTCGTCAAAACCTGGGCAACTACCGGAAAACCACGCACCGAAGACCTCAAAACCCTCGAAGTCGAAGTCCTCAATATCCTCGATCAAGAAGGCGAAATCGAAGAAAAAGAAAGCCTCCAACCCGGCACCGAAAAGGCCCTTAAATCGCTGGTCACGCAAGGCTTCGTCGAGCAGACTCTCAAGCTCAAGCCGTTCCAAAACAAGAAGTCCGCCGAAGCCCTCTACCGCCTCACGTCCGACGACGCAAAGGTCGAGAAATTCCTGACCGGCGATGGCAAGAAAAAGCCTGCCCAAACCGTCGCCGTCATGCAAATCCAAGAGGCCGACGGTAGCGCCCTCAGCAGTGCGGAAATACGCGCCATGGCTGGCGTTACCGAAACTACCGTCAAAGCCCTTATAAAAGCCGAAATTCTCGAAATCGTCACCAGCGACGACCACCGATCGACCAAGCAACCACCCACACCAAATAAACACCAGCAGGTCGCGATCGAAGCCATCTGCCGCGCCATCGCCGCCAACCAACCCCAAAGCTTCCTCCTCTTCGGAATCACGGGAAGCGGTAAAACCGAAGTCTTCTTGCGAGCCGCCGGAAAGGCTTTGGCAAATGGACGACAAGTGCTCTACCTCGTGCCAGAAATCGCCCTCGCAACCCAGGCAATCGCCCAACTAAGAGAACGATTTGGCGCGCGAATCGCCATTCTCCACAGCGAACAATCGCCGGTGGAGCGTCTCCAAAACTGGCAGGAAGTCCGCAACGGCGGAGCCAGTATCGTTCTTGGCCCCCGCAGCGCCCTCTTCGCGCCGCTCACCAACGTCGGCCTCATCGTCCTCGACGAGGAACACGAAACCGGCTACAAGCAAGAGCAATCCCCACGGTACCAATCCCGAACCGTCGCCCGATTCCTGGCAAACAAACACAATTGCCCGCTTGTGCTTGGCAGCGCTACGCCAAGCATCGAGTACTTCGCCGAAGCCGAGGCCAACGAAGAAGACGCAGACCCAACCAAACTAACCCTTCTCACCCTCCCCAATCGAACCGCGTCGGCCGTCCTGCCTAAAGTCTTCATCGAAGACCTCAGCTCCGGTTATCGGGGCGGACACCCTTCTCTTTTCGGTCCACTTCTAACCGAAAAACTCGACCAAACCCTCGAAGCCGGAAACCAGGCGATCTTATTCCTCAACCGCCGAGCCTACTCGCCGTTCCTCATGTGCCGAGATTGTGGCAGCAAGTGGGAGTGCCCATCCTGCGCGGTCACCCTCAGCTATCACCGCCGCGACAACAAGCTCAAATGCCACCATTGCGGCTATCAAGAACGCGCCCCTGAAATTTGCCCCAAATGCGAAAGCACGAAAATCAAGCCGTTCGGAGTTGGCACTGAAAAGGTCGAAGAACTCGTGATCGAGCAATTTCCGAACGCACGCGTTTCGCGCTTGGATCGCGATATCGCCCAAAGGCGCGGCGCCATCGAAGAGGTCATCGCTGACTTTCGTAGTGGTGAAAAGAACGTCCTTGTCGGCACCCAACTCGTCGCCAAAGGCCTCGATTTTCCCAACGTCACCCTGGTCGGAGTCATTGCCGCGGACGTATCCCTCAACCTTCCGGATTTTCGTAGTAGCGAGCGCACATTCCAATTGCTCAGCCAAGTCGCGGGTCGAGCCGGACGTGGGACCAAACCCGGCGAAGTCGTCATCCAGACATTCAATCCAACCACTCCGGCCATCGTCTTCGCCCAGAAGCACGAGTATTTGGAGTTCTTCCATCACTGCCTGCTAGAGCGCCGCGAAGCCAAATATCCGCCCTACAACAAGCTGATCAATATTGTAATGTCTGGCGAATCCCGCCCGGCGGTCATCGGCCTCGGAGCGAAAATCCTCGCCCGGTTGCAGACATTCGAAGCGATCCAGATTCTTGGCCCCACCGACTGCGTCCTCGAGCGTCTTGCCAACCGTTGGCGACGCCATATGCTGATCAAGCTCCCTTCCGATTTCAATGTTCAACGCATCGGCGACGCCATCGCGGATGTTGAAGAAAAAGGCGTCCAGCTCGTGATTGACGTCGATCCGTATAGCCTTATGTAAGAGGGAAAAACCAAGTTTCCCTTCCCCTTCTCAAATCGCATCAAGGACGCGGCTTAAACGAAGGTTGGTGTGCGATTTTAAAGGGGGAAGGGTTAGGGATGGGGGTTCTTAATTCCTCAAGAATGATGGTAAACACGATCAATGCGGGAACAAGAAAGAAACCTCTCTTACGGAAACATCAAGCGAGTTCGCAAACTCAGAGCGGAGATGAGTATTTCCAAGCAAGTCTTGTGGAAACGAATCCGCGACAAGAAACTAGGACACAAGTTCCGTCGCCAGCACCCAATCGGCAAATATGTCCTTGACTTTTATTGCCCAGCCCTAAAGCTCTGTGTTGAAGTCGATGGTGAGCAACATAAGTTTAGAGTTGAAGCAGATAAGGCAAGGGATACCTTTCTGCTATCCAGGGGGATATTGACGATCCGAATTCCAAGCATGCAATTGTTTGGCGAAGAGGAGATGAATAGCGATGCTTGGGCGGCAAATCTGCGAGCCATTTGTGATCTTCGAGCAGTCGAAATTGGGTTGACTCCAGACTAATTAGGCCAAGAATGGACCCCCATCCCTAACCCTTCCCCCTTTTAGGTCGAAGTTCCGTCGATTGCATTTTCGATGTCAAATGCGCGATCTGAAAAGGGGAAGGGGATGCCGACAAGCCACTACGTGGGCTGAGCAAGTTCTCGACTCATAAATAAGGGGTGGCCTGTTTAAGCGACCATCTGCGAAGCTGCGATCTTAAGCAGGAAAAGCCATGAACGACTGCAGGCAATCTAGATTCGCACGACCTAACCAAGCCAGAAATAAAATTATTTTGAATCTAATAGAGTAGACATGCGTCTGGTGTAATATATTTATAGCTCATTGAAAAACCAGCCGCCACAAATCGTTGCGGACGCCCAGGAAACCTTAGTGCACACTTTTTTTGCGTACCCCACTTCCGTAACCATGGAAGTTTTAGGTTGTTTTTTTTTCACGGCCGTTCGCGAACTTAAATTCCAAATATTCTGGCAATTGACGACACCAAACTCCGCAGCTTCGTCATCACTTCTCGCCACTTCCTACCTGACCTTGCCCTCGCCCTTTGCCCTGACGAGATAGACTAAAAACAATGAACGTCTACGCGATTTGGGTCGATCTGGTCGACGGGCGAGAGGACCTCGAATTCGCCCGGGCAATCGAGCGATACCTTAACCATTTCAAAGATCTCGGCTTCGCCGAATCCTGGACCCTTGAACGTCGCAAACTCGGATTCAGCCCCGACGGCTTCGGTGAATTTCACATCCGCATTCTCACCAAAGACCTCGACACTCTCGACAAGATGTTCTACCAAGCAGCAAACCGCAGCGGCGAAGTGGAAACCATGCACCGCGACGTGTACAGCAGAGTCAAAAACTTCAAAGCCGCCCTTTACCGCTCCTTCCCCGACGACGTGAGATCAAATTGAAAAAATCTCCATTTGCTGTCGGTTGCGCAATCATCTTCGTGCTTGCCACTTTGGCTCTCATCGTCCTCAAAATTGCTCGCGGCGGCGATCAAAAGGCGGTCCCCTTCCTCGGCCAATGGCCCGGACAGTTCACCGTCGATAAAGTAAACCGGGGCCCAGACGGCCCCGACGACCGAAAGCACCACACGCTCCGCGGATACGTCAGCGTCCGTCTCAACAAAAATATGTACATGCTACACCTCGAAGGCGAGCAGCAGCGAATCGACGTCAAAGGAACGTGGAGCTATTCCGGAAACCAGATCACCCTCGCCCCGAACGACATCAAAGTCAACACGGAAGGTGGAAAAGAAGGCATCAATCCAAACTTCAAATTCGTCCCCGACGAAGAACTCTATAATGCGTATCAGAAAAAAATCACGCTGAAATTATCGAAAGATGGCTCCTCGCTAGAGGGACTTAGGACTACAATAGCATTCTTAGAAGGAACTCACACCTTCAAAAAAGATTGATGAAAATCCGATCTCACTCGATGGCGGCAATGATCCGCGAGCAGGCAAAATCTGTTCCGAACAGTCCCGCCCTCATGGTGCCAACGGGCAAACAATTCACCACCCTTACCTACAGTGAGTTCTGGTCGAACATCCAAAGCTACGCCGCTTTCCTTCAGTCGCTCGGACTAACCAAAGGGGACCGCATGATTATTCTCAGCGAAAACTGCGTTGAATGGATCTATGCGCACTATGCCGGCATGTCGCTCGGTGTCATCACCGTCCCGATCTATCCAACCCTCCCCCTCGATCAAGCGCAATACATCGCCAAAGACGCAGCCGCGAAAGTTGCGCTGTGTGGTTCTGATGAACAAAAAGCCAAACTCGAAGGGATTTCGGGTATTCACATTGAAATGCTCCGCGAGGAACGTCACGGCGTCCTCAACGAGACTGATTGGAATCTCCTCATCGACTCCATCAACCCAACCGACCTCGCAATTTTCATCTACACCAGTGGCACGACCGGGCAGCCAAAAGGCGCAATGCTTACGCACCAAGCATTCCTCACGGTTTGCGAACACATAACCCCCTACCTTGGCGTCAAAACGAGCGACGTCTTCTTCAGCTTCCTTCCGCTCAGCCATATTTTCGAGCAGATCGCATCCAGTCTCTGCTTTTATGCTGGCGGTTGCCTGGGCCAGAACAAGAGCGTCATGTCCATCGCCAACGATCTCTTGGCGATCAAACCCACCGTCATGGTCGCGGTTCCTCGCTTCCTCGAGAACTTCATGGACAAGATCGTCGATGGCGTCAAGAAGCAAAAGCCGTTGCGACAAAAGCTGTTCCACCTCTACATCAGCCAAGGCGTGAAGCGGGCCCAGGGCGGATTCGGACCACTGCACGCAATCCTCGATAAAATCGTTGGTTCCAAGATCAGGGCGCGACTGGGTGGCCGAATGCGCCTGGTTGTCAGCGGTGGAGCGGCCCTACCAAAGCACGTAGCCGAATTCTATTTAGCCCTCGGACTCACTGTCCTTCAAGGTTACGGTCTCACCGAAACCACCGGCGGCTCGGTCGTCAATCACCCCAAACGGAACAAATACTGGACCGTTGGCGAGCCTGTCGGCGTGGCACTCAAACTTGCTGACGATGGCGAAATTCTCTTAAAAGGTCCGACCATCATGGTGGGCTACTACAACCAGCCCGAAGAGACCGAAAAAGCCATTGATCGCGACGGTTGGTTCCACACCGGCGATATCGGCGAAATGGAAGGAAAGTCGCTGAAGATTACCGACCGAAAAAAAGACATCCTTGTGCTGGGCAACGGCAAAAACGTCGCTCCTCAACCGATCGAAAATCTTATCCGCCAATCCAAACTCATCTCCGAAGCCGTGGTGCTTGGCGATGGCATGGACTATTGCATTGCCCTCATTCTTCCAAGCCGAGAGGCAATTCGGACCGAACTAGGTCTTTCGGACGATGCAAATCTCTCCGAAGCTCCCGAAGTGCGAGACCTCCTCAAGAAGGAGATCGACAAAGTGAATAAGCAAGTCGCAAACTTTGAAATGGTGAAAAAGTGGGCGCTGATCAATGACGCTTTCACCATCGAAAATGGGTTCCTGACGCCGACCCTAAAGGTCAAGCGAAAAGTTGTGAAAGAGAAGTATGCCGACGTAATTAATAGTCTTCGCTAGAACTTTGTAGGTGAGCAAACAGTTCTTGCACTGGGTAAGAATTAGAAGACCACAACCCCTCTTCTCGTCGCCCCGCTCAACATATCAGCATACGCCTCGTTAACCTCTTCCAGCGAATATCGCTTCGAGATCATCCGGTCCAACGGCAAAAGCCCGTCGGCATACCACTGCGCATATTGAACAAAATCGACCGGCGGATTCGCCGACCCGTAATACGATCCCTTTACCGTCTTCTCTTGCCGAACCAAGACCGCGCCAGGTAAGTTCGTCGATGAGCCCATCGCCGACAATCCCGAGAAGATGACCTCTCCGCCCGGACGAACCGCGTCCAGACACTGCTCTTGAACCTTGGGATTCCCGATCGCCTCGAACACATAATCCGCCCCACGACCTTCGGTCAACTCCTTGATTTCGGCGACGGCATTCGCCCCCGCGACAACCGCGTGCGTCGCGCCAAACTCGTTCGCTGCTTCTAAACGCGAAGCATGAACATCGACCGCGATGATCGTCGTCGCTCCAGCCAAAACGGCACCCATGATCGTGGAAAGTCCGACGCCGCCACAACCAAAGATCGCCACCGAAGAACCCGCTTCGACCTTCGCGGTGTTCAAGACCGAGCCAATCCCCGTGGTCACCGCACAACCAATCACCGCCGCTATCTCATGCGGAAGTGACGAAGGCATTTTCACGCACGACACGTCGGGAACCACCACATACTCGGCCAAACAAGCAAGCCCGCAATAGTGGTAAATAGGACTTCCGCCTGACGACAATCGCGTCGTTCCGTTTTGCATCACTCCCGCCCACATCGGACCAACGTACGCTTCGCACAGGTTCACTTTCCCACGCTGGCAATAGAAACATTCTCCGCAATACGGCGCCCAGTTCAACGCCACATTGTCGCCGACTTTTAGCGTGGTTACCCCTTCCCCAATCTCGGTGACGACTCCCGCACCTTCGTGGCCCAGAACTGCGGGTAATGGGTGTTTCGTTTCTCCGGTGACCAAGTGCCAGTCGCTGTGGCACACGCCGCATGCGGCGATCTTGACCAATACCTCGCCAGCTTGCGGAGCCTGCAAATCGACTTCCTTGACCACTAGCGGTCCGCTAACCCGCTCCAACACTGCCGCCCGAATCTTCATAAATCCACGTGCTTTGCGTGGATTCCCTTGATCCCTAACAACGTTGCTCCCAGCCCGTCAAATTTGTCCGCCGCATCGGTGACGAAATACTGCACATCCTGAACCCCGTCCGCATGCCCTAATGAACCCAACTGCAAGCTCTCGACCGCCGCCGCCGCAACCGCGTCCGAACACGCCACCAGCGAAACATCTGGCCCCAAGTACGCCTGCAAGGCTCCCGCCAACAGAGGGTAGTGGGTGCAGCCCAAGATGATCGAATCAACTCTCGCCGCCTTCAATTCCGCCATATAAAGCTCAACCACTTGATCGACGATGGAACCCGAGACCATGCCTTGCTCCACCAGCGGAACAAAAAGTGGACACGCCTTCGCGAAAACCTGCGCCGACGGGTCCACTGCCTCCAATCCCCGCTGATACACGCCACCCGCGATGGTAGCCTCGGTTCCAATTACGCCGTATCGGTGGTTCTTCGTGACCTGCAATGCGGTAAAAATCGCCGGATCGACCGTGCCAATAACCGGACAATTAAACTCTTTCTCGATATCGCTCAGGGCATGCGCCGATACGGTGTTGCACGCGACAATCAGCATTTTAATCTGGTGACCCGCCAAGAAATGCGCACAATCAAGTCCGTATCGCCGGATCGTATCATGTGCCTTCGAGCCGTAAGGCGTCCGGGCCGTATCGCCCAAATACACAAATCGCTCATTCGGCATCGCCTCGAGGCAGCTCTTGAGGACAGTCAACCCGCCGAGGCCACTGTCAAAAACACCAATGGGAGCATTCGGATTATTCGTTACCATGGCATATTCGCTCCAGTTTACTGGCAATCTGTCCTTTGGGACAGAGCGAACCCGTTCGCGCTTTGGTCTGGGAAGCCTGCTTCGCTGTCAAAATAAGCGATACGATTCGCCATGACCGTCGTCCGCCTTAACCAATCCCACCGCGAGGCTTTCTTGCGCA
>JAYVXG010000007.1:0-2859 GCA_043785475.1 Armatimonadota bacterium | reverse complement strand
TGGTCCGCACTCCGCTTCGAGGCGAGGATTGCGAGAGCACACGAAACTGCTTGATTAGGCTTGGGTTGCGCCACGAAATGTTGGGCGAGTCCGAATTTCGTTTGATTCCTGCCCGAGTTTGGAGCCAGCCAAATGAACCTTTGGAATGTGGGAATAGCGGTACGACGATTCGTTTACTATCCGGTCTAATTGCCTCTCGCCCATTGAATGTGATGATGATGGGCGATGCGAGCTTGAGTAAGAGGCCGATGCGTCGAATTGCGGAACCGCTTCGTAACATGGGTGCAGGGTTTGATGGCGATACTCCACCGGTAACGATTCAGGGTCGGCAGTTGTCGGCGATTAGCTATTCGACTCCGGTTGCGAGCGCTCAAATTAAGAGCGCTGTTCTGTTGGCAGCATTGCGCGCAGACGGGACGACAGTTGTCACCGAGCCAAGTTTGAGCCGGGATCATACGGAACGAATGCTTTCTGCGACCGGCGTGGTTGTGGACCGACTGGGCTTAGTCGTTTCGGTGGCGGGCAATCAACAGCCAACTGGATTCGAATTCGATGTCCCGGCTGATATCAGCAGTGCTGCGTTTATATTGGTCGCTGCGGCCCTGCTGAATGGATCGATGGTGACGGCGCAGGAAATTGCGATCAATCCAACGAGGTCGGGGTTGCTTGAGGTTTTTAAGCAAGTCGGAATTCCATTTGAACTGAGGAATCCTCGGGTCACGATGAATGAGCCGGTTGCGGATGTGACGGTCGGGACCGCACCAATTTTGCGTCCGTTTACGATTGACGGCGATTTGGTGCCGAGGCTAATCGACGAAATTCCGGTGTTGGCGGTGCTGGCGACTCAGTGTGAGGGCACATCTGTTATTCGGGGCGCCCATGAACTAAGGGTAAAGGAGAGTGACCGAATTGCGGTTATGGCCGAAGGGCTGACCCGGATGGGAGCCAAGATCGAAGTATTTGAGGACGGAATGGCGATCTCTGGCCCGACTCCGTTGCGTGGCATCAAGGTTGACTCACATCTTGATCATCGCATCGCGATGGCGTTTGCGATTGCGGGTTGCATTGCTACCGATGTGACGGAAGTGCATGGCGCGGAAAGCATTCAAACCAGTTTTCCAAAGTTTGAGGCAGAATTGAACCGGTTAGGAATTTCTTGATGGATAGAACGAAAGTTGTTATTGCAATTGATGGGCCGGCGGGGGCAGGGAAGTCGACGGTCAGCAAAATGCTTTCCCGGACCCTCGGCCTTCGCTACCTCGATACCGGGGCGATGTACCGTTGTTTGGCATTTCATGCTTTGCGGTCTGGACTTTCCGTTACTCAAGGCGACGAGGCCGCGGAATTGCTCAATACCATTCAGATCGAGTTTGGAATTGGCGAGCCTCAACCCGTTTTCATCAACGGAGTCGATGTTACTTCGGAGATACGAACCCCCGAGATTGGGGAGGCGGCGAGTGCCCTCAGCCAATACACTCCGGTCCGAGTTAAGATGGTCGAGCGCCAAAAGGATTTGGTCGCCCATGGAGGGGTGATCTTGGAAGGAAGAGATGTGACGACGGTTGTTGCCCCGAATGCAACGTTGAAGATTTATTTAACCGCGAGCCTTGAAGAACGGGCGAAGCGACGCCTTGGAGAATTTGTGGCAAAGGGTGTTGACGGATCCTTTCAGGATGTTCGATCTCAGATTCAGAATCGGGATCATCGAGACATCAATCGGGATGATAGTCCTCTCACAGTTGCCGACGATGCGGTCGTGGTGGAAACCGCGGAACACTCACCGGACGAGGTGTGCGAAATTATTGTAAATCACCTGGAAAGGGTAACCTCTTAGGGTCGTTTAACCTCGTTAGGCGCCGAAGAGATACAAAAAATGGGAAGTTATTTTGCACCCCGAGACTGGGGAACCTTGCTCACTGCGATGATCACGCCGTTCAATTCTGACGGAGCCGTGAACTTCAAAGAAGCACGCAGAATCGCAGCTTACATGGTCGATGAGCAAAAACATGACGGCCTGGTTCTCAATGGCACGACAGGCGAAAGTCCTACGACTACCGAGGAAGAAAAGCTTCGATTAATCGAGGAAGTCTTGGACGAAGTTGGCGGACGCTGTGCGATTGTCGCTGGTTGTGGAACCTACAATACGGCCGAATCCGTGCACATGACACAAGAAGCGACCAAACGCGGAGTTCATGGAATCATGATCGTAAACCCGTATTACAACAAACCGGGTCAGCGAGGTTTGTTCGCTCACTTTAAGGCCTGTGCCGAGGCGACCGAGTTGCCTGTTTTGGTTTATAACATCATTCCTCGAAGTGCGATCAATCTTGAAACGTCAACTTTGCTTGAATTGGCGAAGATCCCCAACATTGTCGCTGTAAAAGAGGCAAGCGGGATGATCACGCAAATCTCCGATGTTTGCGGGTCCGCGCCTGACGGCTTTCGGACCTATTGTGGTGATGATGCGATTACCTTGCCGGTTTTGAGCGTTGGTGGGCATGGAGTAGTCAGCGTGGCTGGGCACGTGATCGGTAAGCATATCAAGTCAATGATGCATAGCTTTGCCAGTGATCCGGCGAAGGCTCGCAAAATTCACCATCAGTTGATGCCAGTAGTTAAGGCTTGTTTTGTCGCACCGAGCCCGAGTCCCGTGAAGTTCATGATGCACAAACTAGGATTTGACTGTTTAACGACGCGGTTGCCGATTGTCGAGTTGGACGATGCGGAGCGAGCGGTATGTGATCGGGCGCTTGAGTTGATTAAGAGTATGTAAATATCGTCAAAATGGGCGGTGGCTCAGTTAATTCACCGTCCATTGTTGTTGCGGCGATAATCGCAGGGTCGCTTTGGATATTTGCT
>JAYVXG010000006.1:0-2860 GCA_043785475.1 Armatimonadota bacterium | reverse complement strand
CCGGTTTAACCACCGCAAAGAAAACGACGGTGGCAGATTCGTCAAGGCTCTTAACCAAATCGCCGGTTGCAGACTGACGTACAATGAGCTTACGGGCTAGGTGTTATCCGCCTGTGGAGCAATGTAATGGCGAAGCGGAATACAGACCCCCGAGACCCAGACGGGGCCGTAAAAAGGACTCAAGCGTTCAAGACGTTCGAGGAAGCGGCGAAGCGGATTCTAAAGGTACCGAAGTCCGAAATCGAAAGACGCGAAACGGAAAACCGAAAGGCGAAGGGCAGTTGAATCTATTCAAGGAATAGCTACGGCAGTTCGGACAACATCTTGGCAATTGCCGCCTTGCACCCTTCAAAAAGCATCGTGCCGTCTTGCTCATCCAATGAGTGTTCAGGATGAACTAGTGGATTCCGGTAATCGGTGCCTAGGCTTACCAATTGAGCAATTACTTTTTGGTCTCCAGCAGGTGTGGTGGTTTGAACTCCAGCCCCATTGGGATTTCCTTGTAGGTCTTTGCATAATGTCCCCCACGTTGCTTTGGCAGGGATCGAGCGGGGGGATCTCAGATGCTTCCAATATTCACGTAGCAGTAATTCGGTAGCTCTTGCGATGTGGAACCCGCAAGCCGTCCAAAGTCCAACAGCTAATGCGCGTGTCGATAGTCTGATGTCATCGAGGGACTGCGGATATGTTTCAATCCTGCTCAATGCGTCTGGAAGCAGAATTCTTTCCCCTCGTTCGAGCAAGAGCGTCGTGTTGTATGCCTGAATGGCTGGAATCATGAAGATATTTAGCTCCAGAAAATCCGACATCACTAAGTGCCGAAACTTTTCCGCCTGCCTTCGCAATATCCGGACTCCGTCCGGGTCGAACGGGTCTGTCTCATCCTCTTGTTTTCCCAAAATGAAGTTGATGATCCCACCAATTTGATGCCCACATTGCCTGGTCCCAGAAGTCCAGTCAACATCCATATTGTTACAGAGGTCTGTCAAAGAACTTTGAATTAAGTGCAATCGAATTTGCGTCAGTACTGTTCGCTTATTATCATCGAACATCTCAATAAATTCGAGAATTTCACCTAGCTCTAAAATGGATTCAGGGTTATAACGCTTCAAGTCTGATCCTGTCATCGCCCGCGCCATTAAAGGAAGGGCGCGTACATAATGCTTTGAATTCAATAGTACCTCTTTTGGTTAGGCAGGTATATAACTGCCTTTTTTGAAGAGGGATCGGTAAGCGCAATTCTAAAATAAATAGAAATTGTTGCGCGAACTGGAGGAACGAAGTTCCCGGGAGTATTTCTTGCTATCGAATGTAATTGGATCCGAATTTAGACGCGGATTCGTTCGTTTCGTATCACGCCAACCCCGATTGGACCAACTTCTTGTGAAGTCAATTCGCTTCGGCTGGATTTTACGTGGCCCGAAACTTTATCGATGGTGGATTCTAGTTTCGAAAGAACATCCAGAGCATACTGGTCTGCGCCCCGCCGAGTTTGAGCTGCTTCACGGTCGGCTGAGTTTCGAATTTCTTCGGCTTGGGCCTTGCTAAGCTTGAGAACTTCACTCTGGGCGATTAAAACTTCTTGCTGATCTTTCGCAGCATTAATAATCTCAATGGCGTGGACCCGGGCTTGCTCAATGAGCCGCTTGCCTTCTTCGGACGCCTTCGCAAGAACAGCTTCGGCCTGGGTACCGGCTTGCTCCTTGATCTTTTCGGATTCCTTAATATTAAAGGATGCGTTCTTAAGCTCTGCTGGCAAAGACGTTTTAATCTTTGCGATGGCTAACGTGATCTCATGTTTGTCGAGACCGTAGGTTAGCCGACCAACGATTGTTCGTGGGTCCTCAGTGGTTAGGAGTTGCAACTCCTCGAGCAGAGCAAAGACATCTTCCATAGGCGTACACAACATTTTACACACTTCGCGATTTTTCGGTTCCACAATGTGGAAAATCTATAAAACATAGCTTGAAATAGTAGACAGAGTTCTGTATAATCATTTTCCTATGTCAGTAAAATGGGACTACGTCGGAGTTATTTCGTCCGACCTTGCACGATCTGTTGAATTCTACCGCCTCGTCGGAATTCCGTTACCCAAACCCGAAAGCGATCACGTTGAGGTCGCGATGGAGAATGGGATGCGCCTTGCTTTGGATTCGCTTGAACTCATAAAGAGCCTGGGTCACTGGGATGCGCCAACCGGCCACCGAATGGGGATTGGGGTCAACGCGGGGTCGCCTGGCGGGGTTGACGAGACATATCAAAAGATATTGGCAGCGGGGTTTGATGGAATGACCGAGCCTTTTGACGCATTTTGGGGCCAACGATACGCCCAAGTACTCGACCCGGACGGGAATCCGGTGGATATTTATGCGTGGATTTGAGGGTGCTACCTAACGAAGTTGATCTTCGTGGCAGGGTCTTCGCTCGATGAGACGGCGGGGCTGGTCGGCGGCGTTTTGCCGTGCAAAAAGAATCCTGCGAGAGCACCCCAACCCATCAACGTGATTGCGACAAATATCACGCCGGAGATTTTTTGAATTCGTGTCTGGGCGGCTTCGGTAACCGTAATGCCCCACCGGATGCAGAAGTTCCAGATTCCGTAGCCAAGGTGGTACGAGGCCCCCAGAATTCCGACCATATAGATCAGGAGAATGATGGGATTGTGAAATTTATCTGACATCCCATTGAACTTGATGCTCTCTGAACTGCCGGTCCAATATTTTACGACGGTGGTCGAAATGACGTGGTAAATCAGGAAGAAGAAGACGGCAACGCCACTCAACCTTTGGAGGTAAAACATCCGATTTTCGGACCATTTGTACTTTGTAGTGACGTAGTTATTCTCGGCCCGAGAAACGAT
>JAYVXG010000005.1:0-9357 GCA_043785475.1 Armatimonadota bacterium | reverse complement strand
GAGGCGCGGTTGCATTCTTTTCGCTCGAAATGAGTTCGATCCAGCTCGTTCGCAGAATGGTGAGCATGATATCCGGCGTCTCGATGGGGGTCTTAAAGTCAGAAAAAGGACTGAGTGAGAAGCAATATCTTGGTCTTGCCGATGCGTGCGAAACGCTGTATTCCCTCCCGGTCTTTATTGACGATGGAAGCGACATTTCCCCGATGGAAATGCGTGGAAAATGTCGACGACTAAAGGCAGAACACGGCCTCGAACTCGTCGTCGTGGACTATTTGCAGCTTATGCGCGGTTCCCGCAGGACCGAGAATCGAGTCCAGGAGATTTCGGAAATCGCTCGTTCATGCAAGGCGATGGCAAAGGAACTTGAAGTTCCTGTAATTGCCCTCAGCCAGCTGTCACGTGCGGTAGAAGGTCGTGACGACAAGCGTCCGCAACTCTCCGACATTCGGGAATCTGGCTCGATTGAAGCAGAAGCGGATCTCGTCATGTTCATCTATCGCGACAGCTACTACAAAGCGAAAGAAGAGCACCGTCAAGAAAACGAGTCTTATGACGACGTGCAAGAAGCAGAAATTCTCATTGCGAAGCATCGAAATGGCCCTGTCGGAAAAATCATGCTGGGATTCCAGCCCGCTTACGCAAGGTTTAGAAATCTTGATCGGGGCTCAACATACACCCAGCCTGAAGACTAGCGCAAGGCAAAAACCATTGCCATCATCGCGACAATCGAGCCCTCATTTTAGGGTCTACTTTCCGGTTACTTTCAGAGCATCGGCAAAAGCGGTGTAGGCCAGTTTAGGTTTGTAATCTTTGTCCCTTAACAATGCCGCGCCGCGACCTCCACCGGTTGAACTTGGAATCCAACTGAGCCGGTCATTCACTCCCCAAAGTTGGATTCCTTGGCAATTTTTGAAGCTGAGCGCCATCTTAACGAAGGCACGGTATGAATCAGCCTGATTTTGGAGATCCTGGGGGTTCAAAGGTACCAGTCCAAAGTTCAGGTCCGTTCTCGGAAGTCGTGTGACCGGCATGGAGAGATCCAACTCGGTCATCATGAATTTCAGCTTGCGTTTTTGAATCTCGCTGAGCATCGCGTAAAATTTGTCTCCGGGAACCGGCTTTTCGACCATCCAGCGATGGAACTGAAGCCCGACACCGTCGATCGGAACCTTCTTCGAGATCAGATAGTCAACCATCTTCAGAAGATTCTCGGCCTTCGTTCCGCCGTTTTCGACGCTGTAATCATTGTAATACAGCTTGCATCGCGGGTCCGCTTCGCGGGCGAAACGAAAGGCGTACTCGAGGAAATCGACACCAAGCTTTCGGTACCAAAACGAGCTTCGCAGGTTAAACGGATTTGTGTTGGGGCGATCTTCGATGGCCTCGTTAATGACGTCCCACGCCATGATCTTCCCTTTATAGCGTCCGGCCACCGCGATGATGTAGTCATGAAGCATTGCCTTGGCCTGCTCAGGAGTGATGTCTTTCTCCATGTTCAACAGCCATTGGGGAATCGTGTACCCATCGTCTCTGGCATAAACAAGGACATGACCACGAACCTTCAGCTTGTGCTTCATTGCCCAATCGACAAAGAAATCAGTCTTTGAAAATTCATACTTGCCAATTCCTTGCCAAAGGGCAGGTGGCTTGAGGTCATTCTCCGGCTCGATCATCGTGTAATTTTCGAGAATGGACTTTTGATATTGCCCGCCGTCGAGATCTTGCTGCAGATAGTCGCTTCGTACGGCGGCGCCAAGGTTTAAATGGATTTTTTCGGCGAGGGGACGGAGGCCTTCGAAAGGCTGCACTTTTATCATGAGTGAAAGTCCAATTCCAAGTCCAATGAGCATCATGTTGTTGGTTCGAATATTACATCATTTACGAGAAAAATCCAAACAGAAATTTTCGGAGGCTATTCAATCCAGAACGCGCGGTACATGACGCCGTCAGTTCCGACCTTGTCTTGAGTTCTGAATTCTGGAGCCCTGGCCGCCAGCATTGAGACCCACTCGTTTCGTTCTTCTTGCGTGAGATTTTTAAAAACTCTTTCTTCCTCTGTTGTCCAAATCCGCCCTTCTGCGGCGACAAAAAGGTCGGCAAAGCTAAAGCAACATTCGGGACCACGCATCGTTTTATACGGTTTGAAGGGCTGGGATCGTCGCCAATAAGTCTTTTGCCATCATAATCGGCCTTCGCGGGGCAACTCGCAGACTTAATTCTTCGAAGACTCTCCAGACCGGTCTTGCTTCCCCTAGCGCCGGAATCGCTGCCTTGAGTTCCTGGACTGTGCCCTCCATATTGGTAAAGCTACCATCGCTCTCAACCTGGAGAGCCATGGGAATCGCGACACTGGCGTAATAGAAGGTTTCGGTTCGGCTAGAATCCTGGACGACCAAGAAATCAATATTCTCCAGTGCTTTGATGACCAAATTTCGGTCAAGACCGCCTTCGAATAAATCAACTCCGATGAGCCACAGGGCTTTAAGGTGACCGTTTGCTGCGGCTTCGAGCATTTGGTGAGTATTCAGGCCGGTCTCGGGTGGCGTCGCCCCCATCAACTGAAGGCCCCTCTCGTTCGCTCCGCGGGCGTAACAATTAAATGATCCACCAGAAGTCGACGCAATGCTGCAAAGGCTCTCCGCTGCACTCGCTCCACCTTTCTCGTTATAGATGTTGGTGGAGGTCACCACTGGGCACCCTTTGATCAAGCCAACTGCCCTTTCCAAGTCCGCCAGGTCGAGGTCGCAAGTGTCTGCAACATGTGTGAGGGAAAACCCTTCGGTTGAGGCGGCGTCCTTCAGTCCGGCGGCGAGAACCTCGGCGGTTCCGGACTTGTATCTCAGGACGACCTCAGCGAAGTCTTCTACTTCATTTTGCTTGTCAAACGCGACCACAACCTTTGCCTTATTTCTGAACCAGGCCTTGCGGATTCGAAGGAAAAGCATTGGGAGGTCGTCCGCGAGAGAAGTTCCGAAGACGAGGATACTTTTAGCACCTTCGAATGAAGCAATCGAGCTTTGGACAATTGATTGGCCCGTCTTGCTCGTAATTTCGTCCCTCTTTGAGACAAGATGAGTTTCAAATCGATGGTCGATATTGTCGGTCTTGACCTGCTCACGGAAGAATTTAAGGGCGTTCCAGCCTCCTTCGTTCGAGACCCCGTGACCTAGGATCAGACCAACTTCGTTTCCACGGCCGACGAATTCCTTGACCACTTCCGCGCTGACGGTCGGCCAATCGGATTTGATCAGTTCGTCGTTCACGCGAATGAATAAGGAATCGAGCCGCTTTTCGTCGTTATAGTGAGCATGACCAAACTTCCCTTTGTCGCAGGTCCACTCTTCGTTTATCGCTTCATTTGTGCGGCCATTCACGCGGCTGAATTTTCCACCTCGATGATCAAACCAAATCGCACATCCGGCGCTACATTGGGTACAAATTGCCTCGCTCGTTTCGAGGTCCCAAGGACGAGCTCGGAATCGATATTTGCGGTTCGTTAAGGCTCCAACTGGGCAGATTTCGATGACATTGCCGCTGAACTTCGATGTGAATTTAGTTTCTGCAAAAGTGATCGGTTGCATGTCGGCACCGCGGAATCGGAAGCCGAGTTGAGCATCGCCAGAAATCTCTTCGGTAAATCGGACACATCGGGCGCATTGGATGCATCGTTCTAGGTCAAGCGTTACGTATTCGCTAAGTGGAAATGCTTTTGGCGCGTGTCGTTTCATCTCGATGAAGCGGCTGGTGCTTGGGCCGTAGAATAGCGTGTTGTTTTGGAGGGGGCATTCGCCACCGCGATCGCAGATTGGGCAGTCGAGCGGGTGGTTTACGAGCAGGAATTCGAGAACGCCTTTACGGTCTTTCTTGACCGCGTCGGATTCGGTATCGATGACCATTCCTTCGCTAACCGGCATCGTACAAGCCGCCTGGGGCTTGGGGAACATTCGGATAGTTCCGTCGGGCTGTTTAGCTCCGGCGAGGACCAGACACATTCGGCACATTCCGACCGGCTTCATGCGCGGGTGATAACAAAAAATCGGGATTTCAAAGCCGACTCGCTTGACCGCTTCAACAACCAATTCACCTTTCGGCACCGTCAACTCAATCCCGTTGACGATAATGTTGACGGTTTGAACTTCGGTTACGGCTGCCATGGCTGTTAATGTCGGAAATTCCTTTCCGGGTGCCTTTGATTCTACCTAATCAGTGCTGAAACTTCTGACCTCGAAACGATGTCATTTCGAACTCGAAAAGGGCTCATACTGGTGGTACTGATACACGAAGCGAAGGACGAGCGCGGTATATCAGTGTTGACATATACGCAAACGTTTCTTTAAGAACACCTTTTACGCTCGGGGCGATTCTTTCGATACGTTATCCCTGCCACCTATGGCTAGACTGTCGCCAATCGATACAAGATTGCCGCATAGATTCGCGAAGCTTTCTTCAGGGATTCGATTGCGATACGTTCATCGGTTTGGTGCGCATCGCCATCACCGGGCCAGCAAGTGCCAACTGAAATTGTATTGGGCACCGCCCGGGCATAGGTTCCTCCACCCATTGTTGCGGGTTCGGTCATGTCACCTGTTTGTTCTCGATACACTTCAACGATGGTTTTGACCAACGGATGGTCAATTGGGAAATAGAGGGAGGCAGAATCGCGATCAACTTTAAATGACCAGTTCGACCCAAGCTTTTCCATCTGCTTTTGGCAAAGCGCATGGAGCTGCTCGCCTTTCCATGTTGCCGGGTAGCGCACGTTGGCGAGAAAATGAACTGCACCCTCACTAAACGAAACCACGCCGATGTTGCACGTCAAATCTCCGGTCGCGTCATCGCGACCATGAATTCCAAGTCCAGTTCCGCTTGGTTGAAAAGCCATGAGCAAATCATCGAAGAACTGCCTCTCGGCTATTGGCGCGATAGCGAGCAACAGACGAGCAATGCGTTCGGCGGCGTTATCACCATAGAATGGACCGGCACCGTGAGCGGCCTTACCAATCGCTTCGATGTTCAAGACATCTTCAGTCCAAAAGAAGGTTACGTTCTTATCCCAATTGTCCGCAAGCTTAGCCTCCACTTCCTTTCGAGCTCTGTCATTCACAATAACTTGAGCTTTGGCTGAGTCGATGACGATGTTGGGGCGCTGTCCACCGGCAAACTCAACGAGTACGAACTCGCCCACGGGTGCCTTTGCCGAGACCAACAGGTCTCCAATTCCTTTCTCCCCATGGTAACAAGGCCATCCAGAATCAGGAGCAATTCCGTAGGTGGGAGCTTCTTCGGTTTTGACATATCGTTCAACACATCCAAATCCGCTTTCTTCGTCGCACCCAAATGCCAGCCTAAAGCGGCAGTCCAGATCGGGGAAACACTCCTTGATTGCTCTCATGGCGTAAAACGAGGCGATGGTTGGGCCTTTGTCGTCGGTGGCGCCGCGGGAATAGATATAGCCGTCGACGATTTCGGCGCCAAATGGGTCGTGCTTCCAACCCGGACCGACAGGGACCACGTCGAGGTGTCCGAGCGTCATGACCAGTCGTTCGCCCTGACCAAAGTCTGCATAACCGAGGTGACCTTCAAGGTCGGTGGTTTTCATCCCCACGCTTTGCGACAGGCTGAGCATGTAATCCAAGGCTTTTCGATTGCCCTGACCGTACGGGGCATTTGGCTCAGCTGGTTCCTCGATCGTGTCGATCCTCAAGATATCACGGGTCGTGTTGATGAGGTCAACTTCGTGGGCGGCGAGCCAATCGTGAAGTTTTGAAATGTCGGACATATGCACGGCATTTTACTTGGGATTAGTGAGGCGGTGCGAGGCGCAGGTTGATGGATTTACTCACCTCGACACCGCTCAAACCAGTGATTCCACCAAGAACCATCGAAATACCTGGTAACTGTGACAGACTTAGGGGGAAATACTCGGATCGAATTGGGTATCAACTATCAATCATGTCTGCTGAACACGCCCTCGAGCTCCACAGGAAGTACTTCGGAATCTCACCGAAGGCCCTGACCTTTGCGCCTGGTCGGATCAACCTAATTGGTGAGCACACGGATTATAACGGCGGATTTGTGATGCCCGCGGCGATTGATAAGGGGCTTTGGGTTACGGGTCGAATCGTGGACGGAGAAACAAAGATGATTTCGAGCATCGCCGGAACGTCAAAGCCATTTTGCGCCCTATCGACGGTGCCTGGTGATGCTTGCGGATGGGCAAAGTATCCGGCCGGGATGGCATGGGCCTTGCGAACCAAATATGGTCCTATGCCAAACCTCGAGTGTGCAGTCTATAGCACGCTACCTTCGGGAAGCGGAGTCAGCAGCAGCGCAGCTATTGAAATGGCGTTCGGAATGCTTTGGAAAGCACTCGTAGGGTTCGAAATAACATCGAAAGAACTCGCACTTTTGGGCCAGAAATGTGAGAACGAGTATGTAGGCGTCAACTGCGGGATCATGGATCAGATGGCATCTGCCTGCGGGAAGGAGCGTCACGCCGTCTTTATTGATACTCGAACACTAGAAATTGAATATGCTTCGGTTTCCGAACAATATGCTTTAATGTTGCTGGATACAAAGAAGCCCCGAGCCTTGACCGCTTCCGCCTACAATGATCGGAGGAGCCAGTGCGAAACCGCCGCAAAGGCGATGGAAGTTGAGTATTTGCGCGATGCAGATCTGGGAATGCTCTCAAACTGTAAATCGAGCCTTGACGAAGTCGTTTATCGAAGAGCCCGGCATGTGATTACTGAGAACAATCGATGCCAAGCGTTCCGTTCGGTGCTTGATTCTGATGATCGAGATGGAATTTTCGCGTTAATGAAAGGATCCCATGCCTCGTTGCGAGACGACTACGAAGTATCGTGTTCGGAGCTGGATGCGATGGCAGAAAGCGCGTGGGTCTCTCCAGGAGTTGTGGGGGCAAGAATGACCGGAGCCGGGTTCGGTGGTGCGTGCGTTGCGTTGGTCGAAAGAAGTTCGGTTTCCGAATTCTCTGAGGTCTGCTTGAAGGGTTACTTTGAGAAAAGTGGAAAGCAAGGCGACGCGCTGGTTTGCTCGATTGAGGACGGGGCTAGAGTCCTTAACTTTTAAGGTTAGGCTGGAACTTGTATCACTTTTCGAACGCGAAGACAGGTTCGGGGGTGTGGTCGATGGTTCGACGGAGAATGTCCTCGGCGATTGCAAATGAGAAGATGGCTAATTGGGGATCTGGCTCGGATTTGCCGTAGTCCCTCAATTTGTGAACCACTTCGCTCGCTAGTTCTGGAACCCATTCGCATACGTGAAAAAGACCATGAATTGCCGACCGCCGGCCAATGATGCTCGGCGCTTCAAGACATTCTAGCAATGCCGTATTCCCCTGTCGGTGCGGGAGATGCCCACCCATGACCACTCCAGCCTTGTAAACGGTCCGTGCATAGTCGTCTTCGGCATCCATCAGCAGGCTCTTCATTGCTTGCACAGCATCTTTTTCGTCTTGCTCGGAATTAATGAAACTGGGAAGGTCCTCGAATAGGTCGAGAACGCACCATTGCGCACTTCGCCGCCATGGGTGGGTTCGATCCCGGAGGATGTGACATAGAGCTGGAAAATATGACGTTCGATATTTACTGACTTCGACGATTTCGTGGGCAGAATTTGCAACGTCTCGATTCTCACAAAAAAACAGCTTTAAAATATCGAGAGCATCGAGAGTTCTCATGTCACCCTTAAATCGTGTCGACGCCCCGATGGTCTTTGCGATCGCGAATTGTCGTTGGAAAAGCGGTTCTGATGCCTTAGCTAATTCCTGCAGCATTTCCGCCTCAGTATCTCCCCGAGCTTCGTTCCAAAGGTCATCGCACCGACCGAATACGCCAAAGGGTGTCTTTGCAACTCGAACAGTGAAAGTTTCATCGTAGGCAATGAACTCAGTTTCGCCGGTCCAGTCGCTTCCGAGGACGTGGTATTCGTAGCTGATCGGGTGCGGAGGCCAGTGAAATTTGGCCCGGTGTGGCGGGCGGATGGCATCGGTTGTTCCGTAGCTTGCGGCGGCCAGCGTAATGAACTCCCGAAGGCCTTTTAAGACTTCGCCAGCATCAAACGGCTTTTCTTTGCACAGACTCGACATTTTGCCTCTTTAATTTACGATACCGCTACTCAAGCTCAATGGTTGCGGGCGGCTTGCTGGTTAGATCGTAAAAAACGCGATTAACCCCGTCCACCTCGTTAACAATGCGGCTCGCAACGAGTTCTAAAACTTCGAAAGGAATGTTAACTGCCCTAGCGGTCATGGCGTCTTCGCTTTCTACAGCCCGAAGAACTATTGGCTGCTCGTATGTTCGCTCGTCTCCCATAACGCCAACACTTTTGACATCGAGAAGCGCGGCGTACGATTGCCAGATTCCTCGATTGAGTCCCCTGGACCTTAATTCGGAACGGAAAATCCAATCCGCATCCTGGACCATTCTGACTCTTTCAGGGGTTACTTCGCCAAGAATTCTCACACCTAAACCTGGCCCAGGGAAGGGTTCTCGGTCGACCATGTCTTCGGGAAGACCTAGCGCACGACCTACCGCCCGAACTTCGTCCTTGAAGAGCCATCGCAAGGGTTCGATCAGTTTCATCCGCATCCAGTCGGGAAGCCCGCCGACGTTGTGGTGGGTTTTGATTTTTGAAGCCGTCGAGGATCCGGATTCGATGACGTCGGGATAAAGAGTTCCTTGGGCTAACCAATCACATCCTTTTAGTTCATTGGCGTGGTCTTCGAAGACTTGGACAAAGTTTGCACCGATCGACTTCCGTTTGGCTTCAGGATCCTTAACGCCCTTTAGGCCCCCGAAGAATCGATCATGCTCGTGAAAAGCGATGAGGTTGCCGTTGAAGTGGGTCCCGAAGGTGTCGATAACCTGGGCGGCCTCGCCTTTTCTCAGTAGGCCATGATCTACGAATACGCAGATCGCTCGATCACCAATGGCTTTGATGAGGAGGGCGGCCATCACGGAGGAATCGACTCCTCCAGAAACCGCACAAAGGACCTTCTCATTCTCCCCAACGGTTGCTCGAATTTTATCGACTTCGTCGTCGATGAAATTTTCGGTGCTCCAGTCGCCGTTCAATCCGGCGATTAAAAGGAATGATTCCAGGATTTTTTTCCCGTCGGGAGTGTGAGTGACCTCGGGATGAAATTGGACGGCGTAGTATCCGCGAGACGGATTTTCCATTCCAGCAATCGGGCGGCTGTCAGTTGTGGCGGTGATCGTGAACCCTGCGGGGGCTTCGGTGACCTGGGTTCCGTGAGACATCCAAACTTGCGGATTGGTCATGGCTTTGGTCAAGCCATGGTGCATAGTCAAGGTTCGTTGCCCGTATTCTTTG
>JAYVXG010000004.1:0-9359 GCA_043785475.1 Armatimonadota bacterium | reverse complement strand
TCAACCGTCAAAGTCTCCGCCATAGCATACGAGTAAGGAACGATCTTAATTTCGCCATACGCAACCGACTCGTCGATCGAACCGCCAAAGACGCGAACGCAATGCTCTCCATCCTTGCCCAAACCAACCGGAGAAATGCACGTCCCAACCCGAACAATGCAGTCCCGCTCAAAAACTTCCTTCGCCGCATCGTAAAGGTGCTCAGAAAGGACGCCCAGGTGCGGCATCATGAATATCGAGTCAACCGTCATCATCGTGATTCCTTCCGGCTGATAAGCGTCCATCATCATCAACACCGCCTGTGCGCGGTTTGGCGCGTGGGATAGAACTCCGCCGCTACCGATGACCATGTCCAGTTTCATCATGTTGACGAGGGTCTGACCGCTCGCTTCCTGGTTGAAAATTTGTCCAACGTCGCGTTGCTGGGCCGAACCCGTCAGGTTTCGAGCCAAAGACTTGTGGTGCAAGAACGCCAGTCGCAATGCTTCCCTCGCAACCCCGTGCTCGATCAACAAATCTTCGTAGGTCTGAGGAATCGTCGTCGGACGAATCATCTTGTTGCGCAGTCGATTTCGAACCTCGGCGGGGTCGATCTCGAACGGCAACCAACGAGCGATATTCTCGACTCCAGCTTCCTTCAAGACGTTACAAATCGAGTAGCTCATCCCGAGGTTAGCTGATACCGTTCGGTTGTAAATGCGCTCGCCACCGGGTGAAGACTCAAAAACGGAGAAGACGTCGGTCGTCGCTCCCCCAATGTCAACGCCGAGGACATTGATGCCTTCTTGAACCGCGTACTCCTTCAGAAGCTTGCCCACCGCGTTCGGTGTGGCCATGACTTCAAAACTTGCCCAATCAAGCAGCTTTGAGTAGCCCGGAGCCTGTTGCATGACGTGCTCAAGGAACATCTCGTGAATCTCTTCTCGCGCAGGGCCAAGATTTTCTGAGTCCAGAGTGGGTCGGAGGTTATCGACGATATTCGTCTCGATTGTTTCGCCGAGAACTAACTTAACTTGTTCTTGGGCGAGGTTATTGCCTGCGAAGATGACCGGAAGCTTCATGTCGCCAAATCGTGGCTTGGGGTCAGCTCGGCGAATGACTTCCGCCATTTCGAGCAGTCGATCGACGTTTCCGCCGTCGGTTCCGCCAGACATCAGAATGATGTCTGGTCTTAGTTGGCGCAACCGCTCAACCTTTTGGAATTCTTTTCGACCGTCATCGACAGCGAGGGTATCCATGAGGATCGCACCCGCACCAAGCGCGGCGCGCTCGGCCGATTCGGCGCTCATCGCCATGACGACTCCGGCGACCATCATCTGGAGTCCGCCACCGGCGGAGGATGTTGAAACGTAGTATTCGGAGCCGTCAAGCGTGCCGGATGAGTCAGCAATCTTCTTGTCGTCTTTGGTGAGGCTGAAAACGTGGTTGTCCTTGATCAAGGTTCGTCGGCCCTTTTGGTAGCCTTCCGGAACCGTTTGTTCGGTGATTTCTTCCAGCTCGGTGATCGAGTTAAGCACGCCGATGGTAACGTCTTCGAACGGTCGTTCGACGGTGGTGGGAGCCTCGCCTCGAGCGACGAGTCGGTACTCGCCCTGGTCGTTTCTCTCAATGAGGATGGCCTTTGTGGTCGTTGAGCCACAGTCGGTCGCAACGATGCGTCGAACGTCTTTAGACATGGTAGTGCTTATGATTATGACTGGTTAGGCAGGGTGGTGCCTACGGTGGTGGCGAAGTCGATGACGTGGGCTCATTAAGTGTCATTAGCTTGGGCCGTCCAAAAAAGGCAAGGACGAGGACGCCGATGAACATTACGACAGCATAGGCCACGTTAAGTTGGAGGGATCTTGCTCCCCAATCGTCGCTTGCCTTCCTGACGGCTTGAAAGTGTGCTTCGCCAGTGCCAGGAATATTTGAATAGTTGGGAGATGGGTTGAAATGATTGGCGACTTGCAATCCGGTGTAACACAAAGCAATCCAAAGGTAGACAATCAGTAGCCAACGCTTTTGCTTTGAAGTCTTGATGCCTACTTTGGTATTGATCCACCAAAGTACACAACCAAGTGTGACTACGGCTTCGATGATCCATAAGACGAGCCAAATCCGGTCGCCGCGATAAAGGGTATCCATGAAGGAGAACATGATGACCATCTGCAGCGCCATCCATGCTGGCGGCACTAATCCTATCGACCAATGAAGCGGCTTACGTTCCATCTTCTCTCCATTATATGCCGAACCTTCAACAAGTCCAACAGAACGTTATTGATCTAAGCATGTAAATTTAACTCGGCGAAAACATGCATAGACTCACATCTTCGCAGTAGTCGGCTGAGCAAGTCACTTCAGTCCCGGGCGGCTCGGTAAGTGCGCAATAAACCCCTGGAGCGAAATCCTGCGCCGAATGGCCAAGTGATCCCACTCGGCAATCTGCGGGTTCGACAAGTAAATCATCTCGCGTCGCGACCCTAATGAATTGGTTGCCGGATAGTCCTCTATATACGAATTGAATGCTAAGTTAAGGTTTCCAATCTTTGAATTCGTTCCGTCCGGCAAGTCTGCCTTCGGCACAATTGCAAGGGAATACTCACTGCCAGGATTATCCTTCGTAATCACCACCTTCACACTTGTTCGATTGATGACTGGCCCTTTGTATTCTTCGAAGCGAAATAGAGCACCTCGAATGGTCGTCTCGCTTCCAATTTTTGCCGAAAGGGTACCAATTGGATATCGACCATAAATCGTCATTTTAAGGTCAAAAAAATCTGATTTGACATCCTTAATCACCGAAAACGAATGGGTCTCTGAGTCCTTCCAATCGCCAGTGGTGCCGGGAACCGAAACAAAATGATCACTATTCTTACTGGGTCGCCAGGCGACTTCCAATCCGACATCACCCGGGTTCATCAATACATAAGCAACCTTTGGGCTAGCTTCGCCCGCGACGATCTTTCCATGGCTATCCCAAAATGTTATGCTGCCGTCAGCATTCAACCTCGACAATTTGACGACCCTCAATCCTTGGATATCATCAAAGGCTCGATCATAAATTTCTCGGTCCAGACCGGGAACATCGACGACATAAAATCCAGACTTACCATCCAAGCTCGACGGCATGATGTTTGGCTCTTTAACTCGAAAATTATCCTTAAATGGTGATCCCGCGACGGGGACTAACTTAATATTGGATTGATCCAAAGTTGATCCTAAAATTGCGTACGAAATGAGCGAAGTCACCATGGTCTAACTATACAACAAGGGCGAAGTGCAGTTAGTGCCGATTGTGTGAAGGTCGGAAGCCCGAGAACTCAATAATGTCCGATTTCTAGATTGGCTGAGAGTGTTTTAGCTGGCGATGAGCGTGCCAAACGATCAGAGCAAATCCTAAACCGTCGACTAACATCTCGATGCTAAATATGACAATCTCTCGAATCGCATGTGCCATGTTGATTTCCCGAGATTTAACCACATCGAAAGGCACGGGTTCACTTGGGGGCCGTATCAGGACAATTGATAAAGTCATGACGACCAACATAAACCCTATCCAAATTACAGCTCTCTTCTGAGCGATTTTCCAAGGATTCATGGCATCACCCGAGTAAGTTCCCCGTCATTCGAGGCTTTTTGTTCATATATAGGCAGAACAGAAGGATTACGAAGATACCCACTATAGTAATCAGGAATTGCGTGTTGATCAGTTTGCTTTGGAAGGCTTGATCAGCATGGATCGCAGCATGGGCGGCTTTCGGGTCGGTAATTTTGAGAAGGTCTGGCGATCCAAAATAGCGAGATGCAACTCCATCGAAATGTGACGTCAATGCCATCCATGCCAAAAATAGGGCTGACGGGTATCGAAAGTTGAAGGGCACGTTCTCAAACCTCCTACCCGAAATCCACCAAATCAGAATGGCAAAAGTTGTGACAAGCTCGATAGCGTAAACAATTGGAAATGTCAAATCACCTTTGGTTGTCCACGAAGTCGCAACTTGACCCAACTTACTTTGGATGATAAACCAACCTAACGTCGTCCAAAGGATCTGACCAGTCGGCTTTTTTGGGCTCATGTTCGGATAGTTCATTGATGCACTGTCCTGAGCCATTGGTTTATTATAGTCCTGGTCGCGAATCTAAGGAACGATCTTTGGCTCGATCGGGCCTTTCTTCGCGAGGGCTTGAGTGGCACGAATTGATTTGGACGAGAAATAAATCACGCTAGCTACATAAATCACCATGATGGTGGCAGTTGCCAAAAAGTTGCGATCTTTAAGTGGACCATCAAATTCGTATGGTGAGGCAGGCGGAATAAGGACAATTGAAAGGAACATCGCGAAGAGCATAAGCGAGGTCAGCAATTTGGTCTCTTTGTCCTTGATCAGTGAATGTTTCGCCATCGCTTTCATTCCCCATAGCATCAGAGCGAACGAAATTATGGCTTCGACGGCAATCGCGATGCGCCATGTCCATCCGGTGTGAATGATCGTCCAGATCATCGGAAAGTATATGAGCGCTTGAGCCACAAACCAGAGAGGTCCAAGTTTCCCATACCACCAAGCTCCGTTGAATGTCTTTTGCTCCATAGTCGTATTATTAGCTGATTGGACCCATATTTCCTGATTCCATCAAGCTTGTTGCACGAGCGATTTGAGTCGGCGATGGTAAAGCCAGGTTATGACGATAAAGCCGACAGACATAATAGCCATGATTCCAGAGACAAGCACGAATGATTCGACACCCCAAGCAGCAGCGGCATCCAGTGCGTGAACCCCATAAGCTTGTGACGTCATGCCTGATTGTCTCGATGGGGACGAATTTTGATGAAGAACGATCACCATGAAATTAATGCCGGTCATTATGATTAGCCAAAGACAGCTGTTTCGAATGTACTTTTGCTTTGGGGTCATGTCCATGACCTTCGTATTGCCGTTTTGCCATGTAAAAAGGATGATCATGAAGCACCCAAATAGGTCGAACATAATCTCCATGGCAAGAAGAAATGTCCGATTTAGCGAACGGTCAAAGTTCGCCTCCCTCACTTTTTCGGCATCGAATGGCACGGATGTAAGGGGTGCTCGGGTCATGAAAATCGTTATGATCATGACGACCAACATTAGCAGCAGCCAAATAATTAGTGGCTTCTTGGCAATTTTCAAACGCTCCATGCTTGCATTATAAGCCGATTAGCTGAATATTGTCCTATTTCAAGATCGGCTCGGTTGCAAGATGCCTTAAATAGCAGCTGATAGACGTAGTCTTGAGGATGCGAATTTTGTCCCAATAGTCGATTGTAGCATCCGCGGTGAGGCGATAGGTCCATTTGTTTTCTGGCCCAACATTCTTTAAATACCCTGCCATTCCAAGCCGACCACTCAAAAATGACTGACTGCTTTCTTTCTTCAATTTCTTAAAATCGGTAGAACTTTCGAATTGAAAAAATACAGGTGGCGTCAAATTTGAGACTGAGATGTCGACCCAATTCCCCCCTTCTTTCGCCTCCGAATTGTGATGGTCAGAAACCGTAAAAGTGTTGGATCCAACTGTCTTGGTTGAACCCAAATCTTTTCCCATTTCACCCACGTATTCCGCCTTGGAGAATTTGAATCTGACATCTTCGATGGCGGAGACTTTTGGACCTAAATTAATCCATCCAAAGTGGCGATCATCCTCGATTCTCTCGCAGCTTTGGTCACCTCCAAAACTAAATTTCCAAAGTTTTCCCGAGTACGAAGGTTCTTCGACGAGAATGGCGACATCGCCAACTTTGATCCATTGAAACAGATTCGCTGGGATATCAATTTTGCTGGGGTCTAGGACCGCGCCTTCGGGAGTACACGCGATAGTGTGCCCCGAGGAATCCTGGTGAACAACGGCGTGTATGACGCACGTTTGCAAATGCATGTTCGCGTCTTCGTAAATCGATTTGCCTAGTGTCGGATTTTGCTGAATAACCAATCCGAACTTCTCGTTCGCTTGTGATGCGAGTGCACTTCTTCGCGGAGAGTCTCCACGACGATCCGCTTGGATGAAGGGTGAATCGCTCAAATTACCGAACGAAACTGGGATTCCAGTGAGCACGAGCAGCGGAACTAAACCAATCACTATTTCGTCTCGATCGGCCGTCTCGCAATGTGCCCAAAGAAGCCGCTGAATGTCGTTTTACGACCCACGTTAATCGCATGCCAGTCCGAGAATTTGGCGTCCGAGCAGACTGTCATTTCTAACTTCACTTCGCCCGATCGGTTTTTGATCTGGTCCATCAGCGTCCAACTCTTGAGGCGTGGGTTATCGTTGCTCGGTTTATTCTTGAATGCGGGACTCAGTTGGTATTGGCGAGGATATTGGTTTCCATCGACCGTGACGTGAACTGAATTTGTCGTGTGAATATCTTTCGTCGCGGGAGCGATTCCAGAGACGGTCATATGCACTCCGGGAAGGTTGGCGGACTCGCCTTCCTTAAGAGCCAACTTTGTCAAAGATGATTCTTGCCACTCGAATGTAAATGGGATGTCTACGAACGCATCGGGCGATTCTGGAATGAATCCCCAGCCTTCTTTAAAAGTTGGCGAAATCGAAGTTGAGACCTCGGTCGCGAGTACGACGGTGCCATTTTCGTCTGAATGGTAGTTTGGTGGCATTGTCGATTGCTTAATGTGCGCCACCGTTTGACCCGGACGAAGATCCAGCTCCTTAGGAACCGTTACAGTTGGGTTCGTTACTTTTTCTCCGGTTGGCAGCCAATACATCACTTTGCCTTTAGCGTCTGCCCAGGCAAGGATCATGATTTGCGATTTCTCGAGATACAGCGTTACAACCGCTAATTCCTCTTTCGCGAAATTCCCATTGTCAATGATGTACGTCGCGGCTTCACTCTTGGGACGAACTTTTTGAGATGGTGCGATGGGCCGTCCAGCCTCATCGCGAATCAACGCCATCGGCGAATCATCAACCGAAACGACTTTTACTTTGTCTGTCGAACCGGACAGCGCAATGAACATCCCCCACGAAGTAATCACGGATTAACTATATAGCAAAAATGCCGAAGTGAAGACTCTTTTGCCTCCATGCTGTGAGCCGAATGGATAAGGGTGGCCACTTTGGGACTGCTCAAGCCTGCTTGAGCTTTGGCCTGCGAGACCTGTCTCGCTGAAATTTAGAATTCGTCATCGATTTCCAATTGATCGATTTTGAATGACTTAACCGTAACGACAAACGCGCGATCTCCCTTTGTTTCAAACCAATGAGCACTACAAAACGGATAGTTCAATGGCGAACCAAATCCGTGTTTTGCCAG
Organism: Armatimonadota bacterium; assembly: GCA_043785475.1. Classification (GTDB taxonomy): domain Bacteria; phylum Armatimonadota; class Fimbriimonadia; order Fimbriimonadales; family Fimbriimonadaceae; genus Fimbriimonas. Next base: position 2,077 of record JAYVXG010000004.1, on the reverse strand, counting down.
ATTATTGTGGACATATTTCAGACGAGCAAGATACGAATTTTCAAAAGTAAGTCGAGTGTCACGCATCTGAAACCAGACTTTTCGACCTTGCTGCTCATCTAGAACGTTAAGTTTTCGAGCAGAGACGCCATGAATTTTGTTATTGAGTTTTTTGAACGTCTCCGTCTTGTTTTGAAAACCCAATTAGATGGTAATGATTTGCAAAGATAGCTCATGCTTGAAGCTTAAATTCGAACTCCAAACAGGTTTCAAAGATTGTTGTTTGAAGCAATCGTAGCTTTTCTCCCGACTTGAAGTAGTGAACTTTCTTGTAAGTACTGGAAGTTATAAAGTATGTTCCTGGTGCCGTTACCAATTTACTGGGAGAATGGCGCCATGAATTCATCTATAAATCTTAACTTACCCGACGGTTTTCAGCAAAGCAGGCTTTGCAGTCTGAAAGCTCAAGCAGGCTTGAGCAGTCCCAAATGGGCCCCCTTCTTTAAGATTTTGCTGCTTCGATAAGCAAGCAGACTTTCTCCGCAGAGACAGAAAGTGTTGGCCCGTAGTCGATGTTGCCGTGGGTTGGCTCAGGGTCGGAGAAGCAGGAGGCGTGGACTTGGGTGACGCCAGTGTGGGCGATGAGGTGCCTAACGTTGTGAGGGCGAATGCCGGAGCCAGCGAGAATCTCGATTCGTCCATTGGCTTGGTCAACCAGTTTTGCGATAACATCCGCGCCGTCAATGGCGGTTTTGGCTTGCCCCGATGTCAGCACTCGGTCGAAACCGAGGTCGATTAATTGTTCCAAAGCCGTGAACGGATCGGGAGTTAAGTCGAAGCAGCGATGGCACACTAGGGTCACGTCGAGGCACGCGGCCCGGATCGATTTTAGACCATCCAAATCCAGGGTTTGGTCGTCGAGAAGTGCACCGGTCACGATCTGAATGTTCGGCAATCCAAAGGCAACAACCCGCTTGATTTGTTTAACTATAGACTCGGTTAATCCCACAAAACCGCCAGGCTGGGGTCTGACCATTACGGCGACTGGGAACGGTACCAGCGTATGAATATTCGAAATAGTTTCCAAATACGGGGTAAGCCCACCAACCTCGATTGCGAGGCAAAGCTCAACTCGGTCAGCGCCTGCATCCCGCGCGACAACTGCGTCGGCGAGAGTACAGGCGATCACCTCAACGAGCATTGGGTATTAGGTGCAATGACCGAAGATTCATAACTGCATACCCAGGCTTTATCCGCGCCTTGACCGAAATCTTAGTGTTTCCAAGTCGTGAAATGGTGATCGTGCCCAGGTCAACCGTCACGAACTTCTCCCATCCACCGGTACTCTTCACAACGAACTGCTTTTCCTGGTTCTCGTAGTAAGCCGACACCAAAGAATCAGCCGAGTCTTCCGCGCAGGCAACTTCAGCCGTGAGATGGTAAATGCCTGGCACCGAAGCATTGAATTTCCACGTGACCGTATCCGTTGTCTCCGTCCAAAAGCCAATCGCTTTCCTGGCGACTTCGAAGTGAGCCGCACCAGTGGTCTCGGCATCCGCCGCACCGAAGGTAATCGCCCCGTTTACATCCTGAGTAGGGAGGACAGCCTCGATCTCGGGATCTCTCGCAAGAGTAACCTTAACGACAATCGGCTGGATCCTCTTGCCTTGAGGCAAGTCCAAAGCAGGGCCCGTCGAGGTCTGAACCACCGAAACCCGCTCGCGAACTCCAAGAATAGAAGCGGCGACAATCGGAGTCTTCAGCCCGGTAAGGATCGGCAGATATTCATCGTTCTTGAACATCACGCAGTACAGCGTCTTACCCTTTCGCGTCACTCGGCCCCAGGGCATCGGACGCGGAAAAGGACTCGCTTGGGTGCCGTAAAGGGCTTCGCCATTATCTTTCAACCATGCTCCAACTCCATTCAGCCGATCAATCGACGCAGGCGGAATCTCGCCCAGCGAAGTCGGACCAACATTCAAAAGATAATTGCCCCCTTTCGATGCACAATCGACCGCGTTGAAAATCAACGTATCCACCGACTTCCAATTCGTGTCGTTGGCATGATAGCCCCACGAGCCGTTCATCGTCATGCACG
>JAYVXG010000003.1:0-2870 GCA_043785475.1 Armatimonadota bacterium | reverse complement strand
GGCGAGAGCGAACCCAAACTGCGTAGAATAGAAGACTGATATGGCAGCACAACGGACAGTCGTCGTGGTAGGCGGCGGGTTAGCCGGACTAATGGCAGTAATGAAGCTGGCAGAAGCGGGAAACAAGGTCAAAATTTTTAGCATTGTTCCCGTAAAGCGCTCGCACTCGGTGTGCGCGCAAGGCGGTATCAACGGTGCTGTCAACCTGCGTGGCGAGGGCGACTCGCCTTATCTCCACTTTGAAGACACCATCACCGGTGGAGACTTTTTGAACCATCAACCTCCGGTCATGCGAATGGCCGAGCGGGCTCCTGCGATCATTTACCTCCTGGATCGAATGGGAGTTCCATTCAATCGAACCAACGAAGGCCTGCTTTCTTTCCGACGCTTTGGCGGAACTTTGAAGCACCGGACTGCTTATGCAGGAGCGACCACGGGTCAGCAACTTTTGTACGCGTTGGACGAGCAAGTTCGACGATGGGAATCCGATGGTCATGTCGAGAAGTACGAGGGATACGAATTTTTAGGGATCGTCAAAGACTCCGAGGGTCGTTGCCGAGGCATCACCGCGCAAAACCTGCGCACGATGGAAATCGCATCGTATGCCGCCGACGCGGTCGTCATGGCGACCGGTGGAAACGGACTCATCTTTGGCAAATCGACTAACTCGATCATCAATACCGGTGCCGCAGTTTCGATCTGCTATCAACAGGGCGCGACGATGGGCAACCCAGAGATGGTCCAGATTCACCCAACCGCGATTCCAGGTGAAGACAAGTGCCGATTGATCTCTGAGTCAGTCCGCGGCGAAGGTGGACGCGTGTGGGTACCTCGCGATCCAATGGATGCGCGCAAGCCAGTCGATATTCCCGAGCTGGAGCGATGGTACGTCTGTGAAGAGATGGACTCGAAGTACGGCAACCTCCTCAGCCGTGACATCGTCAGCTTCATCATCTACTGCGTTTGCCGAATGGGCAAAGGTGTAATGGGACGTCAGCAGGCTTACCTCGACATCACTCAGCTGCATCAGGATAGGGGTGGACCGTACACACGAGAACAGATCAACGACAAGCTCGAAGGCGTGCTCGAAATTTACGAAAAGTTCATGCGCGAGGATCCGGTGACGACTCCGATGCGCATCTATCCGGCAGTTCACTACACGATGGGCGGTCTTTGGGTGGATTATGAAACCAACGGCGATAATACATGGGACGTCGAAAGTCCTCGCAACCAGATGACCAATATTCCGGGCCTGTATGCCGCGGGAGAATGCGAATATCAGTACCACGGTGCCAACAGGTTGGGGGCCAACGCGCTGCTGGCTTGCCTGGTAGCAGGAGAAATCTCCGCTCAAAGTATTGTGGCGTATCTCGCGAAAGGCGACGTCTCGGCTGAAGCACTATCGAGTTCGGTCTTGGACGATGCTAGGGCCGAAAAGCAAGCCGAATACGATGCCATGAAGACAAGCAACGGTACTGAAAATCCTTATAAGGTCCACCAAGAGCTTGGCGAAACAATGTGGAATAACTGCGGCATTTGGCGGGTCCAGAAGGACCTTGAAGGTGCTCGGGGCAAGCTGGATGAATTGACGATTCGGATCAAGCAGTGCGGCGCGGTTGATGATAGTGGCTGGGCTAACCAAGCGGTTCCTTTCACCCGCGCGGTGGTTAACATGATCGAGCAATCGAAGGCGATTGTTGACGGCGCCATCCAACGTAACGAGAGTCGAGGTGCGCATTTTAAGATGGACACTCCGGAGCGAAACGATACTGACTGGCTAAGAACGTCTTTGGCGACTTGGACCCCAACCGAAACAAAGTTCGCCTATGAGGCCATCGATTGCCGCTTCATCGCTCCGCGAGCCCGGAAGTACGCGGTCAACCAGATCGGGATCGTCAAGAAGCTGATGGGCGAAAACTTCCTTCAAGGCTTCGAGTCCGCGAAGAAGTAGATTTTGATTGAATTCCCCTTCTCCCATTTCGGTTTGCGTCTTGAATAAGACTCGCAAACCAAATGGGAGAAGGGGTTAGGGGATGAGGGCCAAAGAAATTTGGAATAAAGAAAAATGGCTGGATGAGTTCGCCCAAAACGCAGTAAAGAGCAAGTCGCTCTTGCCCAATCAGCTCGAAAGGAGCCGTCGGTGGCAGAAGACCTCGTATGGAATATGGTTCGCAGCCAGAAGCTTGGGTTCAAATTTAAGCGAGAGTATCCTGTTGGTCCTTATCGTTTCGATTTCTACTGTGCGGAAGCAAAAGTTGGACTAGAGATGGACGGCGAGCAGCATGATCCCATTCGCGATGCGGTTCGGGACGAATATTTCTTAACCATGGGGATAGTGACTTTTCGAATTCCAAATGTTGAGTTTTTTCAGTTCGATTCTCCACAGCCATATTGCGACCACATCGAGCAACTTATCAAGCTGTGCGAAGAAAGGACGGGACGAAAGCGATTTAGATTGCCCTCACCCCTGCCCCTCTCCCATTTGGTTAGTTGACCTGCGGGTAACTATGCCCCGATCGCGGATGGCCGGGTCCAACCAACCGAAATAGGAAAGGGAAAAGACAAGTCAGGTAAAACTCCAGCATGCTCTCATACCTAACATTTCTTGTCGCCGCTCAGGCATCCAATAGTGCCACCGTTCCAGTTCCTAGGGCTGACGACTGGTGGCAGAAGCGGCATGCCGACCTCTTAATCCGGGCAAAGCAGGGCGACAGCGAGTTGGCTTTCATCGGCGACTCGATCACTCATGGCTGGAGTGGTGATTCTTGGGAGAAGAATTTTGGCAAATACAAGCCGATGAACCTGGGTTTTAGTGGAGACCGAACCCAACATGTGCTTTGGCGACTCCAAAATGGCGAGCTAAATGGCGT
>JAYVXG010000002.1:0-2872 GCA_043785475.1 Armatimonadota bacterium | reverse complement strand
TAGAACGGTCCTATATATGACTTCACGTACGGGCCGACACTTACCGCAATCAGGTAGAAAATTGCCGCTGAGTAGATTAATGCGTGAATTCGAAGGCTACGGATTTCTTTTGAATTTCCGGGAGCAAGCAAGGAGCCAGCTGCCAAGACAACAAGTTTGACCACGAGGAGATGAACCAATATCGACAAAATCCAGGTTGGTATCTCTCTCCCAAAGACGGTCCAACTTTGATCTGCGATATACGGGTAACAATATGGATTAAGCGAAAACACCGGGTTAATTGCGTTCAGAGTGCCCCTTAATGACACGGCTGATGCTGAGAGCAGCCCCCCGGTCACGGCGAGATATCCGATTAGCGCTGCGTAAGTCCAAATGATTGCAGGCAGCACTTTGTTGCAAAGGGTCGACATCAAGAGGCCGAACGCAACGCACACCAACCCGTACATCGAATACATGAGGAAGGTGATGAACAGTTGGCTCCATGTGGTGCCGCCAAGAGTTACGCTGACAGCGCAGAAAGGCAGCGAGAGGACGAGGACTAGCCAAACGTAACGGAAGGAACTGATGAGTTTGCCGACTAAGTAGTATTTGGGTTCAGTGGGGGCAGAAAATACGAGGTCAAGCGATCTCCTTTGTTTTTCGCTAACAATTGCAAAGGCTCCCATGCTTGGCGCGACCAAAGAAATTACCACGGCAAGTAAAAGCAGAGTCTGGTTGTAGAAATCCTGGAGTCGGCTCTGTGCCGTTGCCAGATTATATTGTCCGTCCTCACCAAGCGAACTGCTGTAAATCCACAGGAGCACAACGGACATTACAACGAGGTAAAGCGTGAAAAAAATGGCGGCTCTCCCGCCTCTGAGTTGGACTCTCATGTCTCGAGTGGCGGTTGCGTTGCCAATGTACGTTCGCTTAAGGCTTGCGATCCATGACAATTCGCCTTTCACTGCTAGTTCACCGCCCCAGTTGTCAATTTCAAAAAGACGTCTTCCAAGTTGGCTTGGTCTTCGCTAAAATTGACGATTTGATGCCCATCGTCGATCATTGCTTTGAGGAAGTGGGCCTGATCGGCGTCATCGCCCGCCAGCTCAACCAAATATTCTCCTTTTCCAACGGACTCACATTTTTGAACGTTGGCAGCCAAGTTAACCATTGTTTCCAATTTCGGAAGGTCACTGATGCAGTGAAGCCGCACCAGCTTTGTTGGTCGGATGCTTCGTACCACAGATGCCACATCACCGAAGGCGAGTAGGGTTCCGCGTTCAATTATTCCAACGCAGTTGCAAAAGTCGGAGAGTTCGGGAAGGATATGCGACGAAACAATGACAATTTTGCCCATTCGCCCCAGCTCTGCAATGAGCTCTTTCAGTTCAGCTCTGGCTCGCGGATCGAGGCCGGACGCCGGCTCGTCGAGGAGCAATAGTTTTGGATCGTGAACAAGGCAACGCGCCAAACAAAGACGCTGTTGCATTCCTCTTGAAAGGGATTGAACAAAGGAGTCCTTTTTGATGCTAAGATCGGTCAATTCAAGGACCTCATCGATTACTTTGTCGCGCTTTTGAACACCGTAGATTGAGGCAAAAAAGTCGAGATATTCCCATACTTTGACATCGTCATACAGCCCAAAGAAGTCAGGCATATAACCGATCATTCGGCGAATCTGCATCGGATTTTCGAGGATATCGATTCCATTGAGAGTTGCGGTACCTGAGGTTGGTTCGAGAAGGGTTGCCAACATTCGAATGGTGGTTGTTTTGCCCGCACCATTGCTCCCAATAAACCCAAAAATGTCTCCAGGCTTGAGAGTGAAGGAAATACCTTGGACGGCGGTGAAGCCTCCGAAAGTTTTGTGGAGATTCTTGACTTCAAGCATGACGTTTCTTTTTCGAGATGAATTTCACTTCGTTGTCGGCATAGACGAGCGTCTTTGTGGCCCAAATTAGCATACAAATTGTAAGAAAGAATTGGTAAAGAATTTGGGTGAGACACATGGGAATAGCGTCGAGAGGATGGTCGTTGTAGCGGTCAAATTCGTTTGGAGTTACGTTTACACTCCGAGCGAGTCGGGAGAGCACATCGAATGGCGACAAAATCCCGTTGACAAACTGAGTTGGAATCGAGCGGATGCTACCAATCATTGAGGGGATCAGAATGAAGTAGATCATAACCACCGCAATGGAGACCGCCAGGGCGATAAGGGGGCGCTTAACCCGGGCCGAAATGAGCAGAGTCATCGCAATTACGGATGCTCCTTGAGCCAGGACCACAAGCGTGGCAAGAAAAATGTTGATGAATCGGGAATCGACGTGAAAGGCCGCATCAATAATTACAGGGATCAAGTAAAGTCCGAACGCCATCGCCAGCCCGGCAAACGCGCCCATAAACTTGCCCACAATAATTTGGCCGTGGGTGATTGGGGCGACCATGAGCATGTCCCAACTTCTGCGCTCTCGCTCACCTGAAATTGATCCATGAAGGAGAAGAGGAATGGCAAACAGCATTATTCCTATAAAGAGTACGAACAGGGAAAGGGGTTCAAGGTCACCTCGGTAGTAAACGCAGATAATCGCGAAAAGTGCATAAAGAACGAGAACAATCCCGATTCCTCCATTGATCGCAACGGACGACCCTCGGATAGACAAAAACCGTTTTCGGAATCGGGTGACTTCGGCCATCATGGGATTCTTCGAGAATAGCTCCTCCCATTTTGATTGCTTCACGGGTTGCATTAGCCTCCGCTCCACTGGGGTACCGAAAGGACCATATACTTAGAGGAAGGGTGGCCTTGGCCGTACTTTGGCCCCACTGTCATCGTGTCGACGGCACCTAGAACAATGATTTTGTTGGGAATAGTTTCCGAGAGAACTTGCCAGCC
>JAYVXG010000001.1:0-9389 GCA_043785475.1 Armatimonadota bacterium | reverse complement strand
AGCAAAGCTTGTAGAAATTCTCATAGTTCACAATCTCGCCGACCACATCCATGCTCTTCGATTTCATCTTGGCAACCAGGCCGTCGACGTCTTCGACCGCGAAGCAGATATGTCGAATACCCAAAGCATTAACCAAGGCATCTTGCGAACCCTCGACACTTGGTGGCGTTAAAAACTGGCTCAGTTCAATGTCCACATTTCCGTCCGGCGTTCGCAACATGGCGATTTTCGATTTCACGCCCGTCAGGCCAACAATCCGCCCTACCCACTCGCCCTCCACGGTGTCTTCTCCCACTAGTTCGAGCCCAATGTCGACAAAAAACTGAATCGCGGCTGAAATATCTCTGACCGTAATACCGATGTGGTCAATTCGCTTAATCTTCATCTGTCTCCTATTGTAACCAGACGTCAAAATTACTCCTTCTTAAACGGGTCACCGAGGCTTGCTTTTCGGCTCAACAGAATCAGCAGGATGAGGCAATAATACGCCGCATAAAGCCACGGCGGCAGCGTGTGCATTCGAACTTTGACACTCGGAAAAGCGGCCGTGTATTGCGTAGCGAATTTCATCCACCAAATGAGCGGCTTGGCGATGAACACGCACACCGGACCGACCCACGGAATCAAACTCGCAAAGCCCAAAATCATGACGATCGAAGAGGGAATCTCAATGAGCAGATTGCTGATGGGACCGATGAAAATGATTCGTCCAAACCACCAGGCGCTCAGGGGTTCGGATGCCACCGTCGCGACCAGGGCTGCCTCCAGAGAAGTCCGGAACTCGCTTGTCGACTCCTCTCGCCGGCGCCGCTCGAACCACAAAAGCAAGCAACCCGAGACGATGTAGGAAAGCTGAAATCCGGCGTTGAAAGCGTCTGATGGCACGAAAATTAGCCATATCAAAGCAGACAAACAAAGCGCGGACAACCCATCGGGCGATCGACGAAAGAGGTATGCGGCCGAACCAATCAGCCACATCAAACTTGCCCGCAGTGTTGCCGGATGAAAGCCCGTAAACGCACAATAAGCCAGTAACAACACGAAAACAATCGGGAGTTGCCAGTGACGAGGAATGCCTGCCTGCACGAGCAAGAAGTGGAGAAGGAGCGCGATGACCCAAACATGCATTCCGCTCGCGCTGACGAGGTGATAGGTGCCGTTAAACCGCAGGTCTGCCTTTTCGTCGCGACTGAGGTCGGTGGGGAAATTGAACGTAAGAGCGGTGACCCACGAGCCGTCGTCCTTGCCATACATCTCGTTAGTGCGCTCGATGGCATTGCGCTGCGATTGAACCAGGAAATCGAGCAAAGGAACACTCGAAAGCACGGTAAACGACGTCGGATGAAGGTTGCCTTGCTTGCCAGGATTAACAGTGCCTTCGACGTCCACCACGGTAAATGGTGACAGGGCGGGACCTTCGCTCGTCTTTAAAATCCCTGTCCTTTTAAGTTCCCCAATGGTCTCAAAGCGGTATAAGCTGTCGCCCTTTAGAAAGTCGGGAAACGAGGTTAGCACAATCTTTTCGGAAAAGGGTCCCGGCGAAACAACGGGAGGTTGGGTGTGCCAAAGAAGCAAGAATCCCGCCGAGAATGCCCCCAGGCAAATCATTCCGACCCATCCTTTTTTGAACAAAAAACAAATGACAGCTACAACCCCAAATAGCCATGAAATTGACGGGAATCCGATGCCGAACAAGAGTCCGCCAAGGATCAAAACCAGCGGTCTAGCTTTCAGTTCCTGCAGCATCGCGCCATGCCTGAAGCCGCCGTTCAGCAATATCCCGGATGCTCAAACCTTCCGAGTCGGCAACGGGTGAATCAACGCTTTCGTCCGCAACTTCTTTTTTGAGCGGTCGAACCCCAAATCGAGCATTGAGGAAGAGGCCCGGCTCATCGGCAATCGTGTTAAGCCGACTGAGAATTTCGTCCTTTTGCATGCGCAGCTCCTGAGCCCATGCCGACCCGGTGACGGCAATCCAGAGGGTGCCGTGGTCAAACCTTTCGGGCCAGCTTCGGTTCGCCATTTCTTTTCCGACGACCAGGTCCCATTTCCGCATCACCGAGATTGCGCGAGCTGCTTTTAGAACCTCAGGCGGCATAACGGTTGAGTTCAACAAGTTCTGAATGGGATTCATGGTTGGCTCACCGTTCCTTGTTGTACAGCGTACACGACCGATCGGTCAAGGATTTCGTCTCCGGCGGCACTAGCTTCGGTGCACGTGAGGATCGCTTGTCCGGCTTCAGTGGCGACAACGTGGCACAAACGTGACCGTCTTTCGGCATCGAGGTCGCTCAACATATCATCGAGAAGGAGCAGAGGAGCCTCGCCCAGGTGCTCTTTTGCCATCTCAAGCGTTGCGAGCTTCAAAGCAATGACGGCGGTGCGTTGCTGGCCCTGAGAGCCAAACAAACGGGCATCCCGACCTTCGATCTGAACGTCGATGTCGTCTCTGTGCGGTCCGGTTTGGGTGGTGCCGCGGTGGATGTCGGCCCTGCGAGTGTCTTGGTAGCCTTTCAAAAGAGATTCCTGATCACACGAATCATCTTTGAAGACGTAATTCAAACCCAAGGTTTCATCCTGACTGCTGAGCTGGGAGTGATATCTCGTAACCTTAGGACCTAATTCGGCGAGATACTCCCGTCTTATTCGGCGAAGTTCCGCTCCTTCCTTAGCGAGAGGCTCTTCCCATGTGTCGAACGAAAAATCATCCATCGCCCGTTCTTGCGCCATTTTCAGCAACGCATTTCTCTGCTCTAATGCCCGTTTGTAGATGCTGAGGTGACGCAGATAAGCAGGAAAAAGCGACGAGAGTTCAATATCCAGAAAGAGACGACGGTCCGAAGGATCTCCTCTCACGATTTCGAGATCGAAGATTGAGATGACGACGCTCGGGAGCCGTCCAAGCACGTCGGAGGCTCTCGGCAAACTCGCTCCGTTCAAATAGAATTTCTTTCGGGAGCCCTGCTCTAGGGTTGCCCCAATCGTCGTTCCGGTCACGAGCTCGGTTTCTACCAAACATCCAACCTCGCCTTGCCTGATCGCCTCCGCATCACGAACCCCTCGAAGCATGCGGGTAGTCGATAGCCAGTACAAAGACTCCAGAATGCTCGTCTTGCCTTGTGCGTTTTGACCCGTCAGGATAGTAAAGCCATTCGGAATCACCAACTCCAAGTGCTCGAAATTTCGGAAGTTTGACAACCGTAAATGCTTGGCGGCAAAGCTCAATCCACACCCTCTCTTCTAAAGAGTCTGTTTCTAAATATAAGATTATTCTTATTATTAAGGGTGTGGGAAAGCGGTATAACTCTGTTTTCGCGAAGGTTGCTTGAGTTCTCCACTACCTTGGGAAAAACTCGTGGAAAACCTAAAGTAATTTGTGAGGTTTTGCCCACCTCTTGTGTTATTCCCATTTGTCCACATTTCATCCCCAAGGATTACAACAGCCCTCGCACACGGCCGTATTTCATGACCGTCGCCTCGGCAAGATAAAGCGGGTGGATCTGATTTTGCATCTTTACGCCCAGTGCCTCTGACATCGGAATCCAGACGGAGTTGGTCAAATGGTTTTGGATGTCGGTTGGCAATTCGGGAAAGCGATCGCAGTATCGTCGAAGCACGTAATACTGAGCGTCGGTCATGTTTCTAAGCTCACCAACAAGGTTTTCAAGTGGGTGAATTCCGACCCGGTGAGGGGCGATACTGAAGTTGGGAATCACGCGAACTTCGTGAGTGACAATTGTTCCCGCGACAAGGTCTCCGACCCGCTGTAATTTTGGGTTAACGAACATCGCAACGGTGCCCAGGAAGTAAAGCATTGGTAGGAAGTCGGCGACTCGGAGGAGGTTTCGGCTGGTCGAGGCAGCAAAGGTTATTGGAGTGCCGTCCGCCATGCGGACTCGAATCCCCGCCATTTTCTTCCCAAGGGTCTGTCCATTCCAAAATCCCTCGAAGAAGATGAAATATGCGAATGGAAGGAGGCTGACAACAAAAAGCAGCATTCCGATCGCGATTTGGGATAGATCTTGACTGACAACTCCCAATGCCCCGGCTGCCATTAGGGTGAGCATGAACAGCACATATATCGAGATAACGATGATCAGCACGTCGACAAAATGAGCTAACGCACGACTTCCAAGCCCGGCTAGGCGGTAAGTTAAGACAGTCTTTTCGGGACTCAGGAGGGCGATATCCAGAGGCACGCCTTGATTGTACTGGGAGAGACCCTGGTTGACATGCAGGAAATTCAGAACGAGTTTGGAAAAACAGATACTTTCTTTGAACCGCAGGTGGTTCGGAGCCTGCTTGTTCCGACAAAACGGTTCTGGTTACTTGTCGCGCTAGGCATCCCGATTATCGCGATCGCCACGTATTCGGGCATCGGCTGGTTTGCGTGGTTTTACAATGGAGCTTTGCTCTTTGCGCTCCTCATAACCTTCTACTTCGGGACCAACAGCAAAGATCTTCGATTTCGTCGTCGGATGGACGCCGTTCTATCGGTTCGAGCCAGAAACCGAATTCGAATTGAGCTCGACCACGATGGTGATTTCCACTTGTCTGGGATTGTCAGGGACGAAATACCGGCGACGTTCACCGCCGATGAACCCCAGATCAATTTTTCGATTTCTCCGGGTCAAAAATTTAGCTACGATTACTTTCTCGTCCCACCCGAGCGAGGTGAAGAGTACTTTCGAGCAACGTTCCTTCGGCTGAACTGTCCGTTTGGGTTGGCTCACAAGCAAATTCGGCTGGATACCGAGCAAGTTGTGAAGGTGTATCCAAACATCTTGGCTCTTCGCGAATTTCAACTTTTAAATCAGCAAGGACGGTTGCGAGAGGCGGGCATTCGAAAATCTCGACTCCGCGGAATGGGAACGGAATTTGAGTCGCTCCGAGATTACTCGGAAGGCGATGACTTTCGAAAAGTCGATTGGAAAGCAACGGCGCGACGAGGAAAAATCATCGTTCGCGAGTACGAGGTTGAGCGAAATCAGGCGGTTATTTTGTGCGTCGATTGTGGTCGGCACATGATGGCGGAAATCGGCGGGGTGCGAAAATTGGATATGATTTTGGATTCGGTCCTGATGCTAATTCAGTCGGCTATTCAAGCCGGAGACAATGTCGGACTGCTGGCGTATGGCGCGGATATTATTCGGTTCATTCCGCCCAAAAAGGGCCACCGTCAACTGGGAATCTTGTTGAATTCGATGTACAACTTGGTGGCGGAGCCGGTCGAATCCGATCCGGTGCGGGCGTTCAGCTATTTGGCGTCGCGTCACAAACGACGGTCGTTGATGATTAATTTCACGGCGGTCGAAGACCGCGATCAGGCTCGGGATGTCATTCAGTCATTCGGAACTTTCTCGAGAAACCATGTCGCGTTGCTCGCCAATATTAACGATCCAAGGTTCAGAGAGATCCTTCGGCATGAACCCGAGGACGCGGAATCGTTGTTCCGCTTTGCCAGCGCGCACTTTTTGACCGATGAGCGACGCCAGGCGGCATCGATGCTGCGGACGGCTCATATCAATGTTTTAGATTCCGAGCCGCAGGATTTAGCCGGTGATTTGGTCAATTTCTATCTGGACGTGAAAGCAAGAGGAAAATTATAGCGCCTCTTGGGAGGGCATCGCTTCGCTAAGGAAGGTGTTTCATGGTAATTTTGTCGGAAGGAAAGGAGTGGAATGCCTGCCTCCTTGCCCGAATGGGAACTTGATTTGACCGTAACGGATAGCTCGAAAATAGGTTAGAGCTATGCTGTGGAGGCTGAAAGAACCGTGTTTAGCCTCGAAATGTTGGCCAAATTTATCCATGCAACGCCATCTAAGGGCAAGGTCCGGGAACTGCGTCCCTCCATTTCAGCAGTGCAGATGCAAAAGGCAGTGAGAGAATAACCGTTTACTCACTCTTGCCAGGTTTTTGGATTTGCGGGATTAAACTGCGAGGTTCGACCCTCCTTATTGACAGCGATGAAGCGAAGCTACTATGAGGGACGAATGGGGCGTGCGTTAACCACAGAAATAACAGTTATCGAGCCTAATTGTAAAAGTGCCGCGTGCGGCACGGGAAATGCACGGATGAAGTCCAGCATGAGGGGAAACTGGACAAACAAAGGGAAATCATCAAACAATTCTCCTGACACCAATTTAAGAGAGATTATGCCGATCCTGGAAAAGGAGTCGGCTCGCAAAAGTGCGTCGATAGTTTGGCCCAACAATGCCAAGTGTGCCGTCAGCTTTGCCTACATCGGTGGATTACCAGAACACGCGGATATAGCTCCGCCAATTTTGGATCAAATGGGTTTTCAGGCCAGCTTTTACATCGATCCCGACATCGTCCTCGAAGACGCGGCCCTGTGGAAGAAGATGGTGGGGTCGCGGCACGAATTTGGATGCTCTCCTTTCGAATCGCAAACCTTTGACGGAAACCTCTTTGGGTGGACTACGTCCGCATTGGTTGATGAACTCAATCTCGCAAAAGATTTCGTCCAAAATTTCTTCGAGACGGAGCCAAAAGGGCTCGCGCATCGAAGTGCGGAGTTGACCATCGCCGGAAGAAATGTCAGTCTCATTTCGCAAAATTTGTTTAAGCATGTGGTCACGGGGACCGAAGGAATCAACACATTGAGTTCAAATGTGAAGACTTTGGCGGTTACACCGGTTATCGGTTACTCATCAAATTGGCTCGCCGATCTGGGTAAGTCGAAGGACTTGTCGTGGGTGATCATCCCGTTCCGAAGGCTTTTTACAGAGACGAATGCTTCGATTCTCTTGCATCGACTGGTGCTCGAGAATATTAGTCGGAAGCGTGGGAATTTGTGGATCGCCCCAGTCGGCGAGGTCGCTACAGAATTTCAGCGACTGCGAACATCGTTAGATTGAAACAAGCCTCAAACTAAGAAATTTGATTTGATCTCACGATTCGTTAGGGGACGACGGGCATAATATTTGAAAGCCTCAACGAAGAGGCAGAGCCGCAGTGAACCCAAACGCAACCCGAGAGGAATATCTCTATTTTTCGCTTCCCGAGAAGCTCATTTTTTACGTCTTGGCCCTGATGAGTATCGCCTACATGGGGCGTCAGGTCTATGATCGAGTAAAGCTTTGGCAGACTGGACGACCGACGGGACCCGTTCGGGAAGGTAAGCAGTATTGGATGCCGACCAAAGCGGGTGTTTTGAAGTGGTGGAGCAAAGTTCTGCCGATGATCCTCCTTCAAAAAAAGGTTCGGTCGAGTCGCCCAGCGTCGGGCGCGCCAATGCATTTGATGATGTTTTACGGATTTGGGGCGCTATTTATCGCGACCACATTGCTTGGGATCAACACCTACTCGCCGTACAAATTTCACCGTGGGGCTTACTATCTCATCTACGAGACAACGTTTGACTCACTAGGGTTATTGCTACTGTTCGGGTTGGTGTGGGCGATTGTCCGCCGCCTCCGCACCAAAGAACCGATTTCGCAAGACAAGTGGGACATGGGCGTGCTGGTTCTGTTGCTGGGGATTACCTTAAATGGGTATCTGCTTGAGGCGGCCCGAATCGCGGCAAATCCCCAGCCGTGGGACACGTGGTCTTGGGTTGGCTACGCGATGGCCCAGCCTTTGGGGCACTTCGGCGTTCTGGCTTACAAAGTCGCATGGTGGTTCCACGTTGCCCTTGTTTTAGGCTTCTTTTGCATCATTCCGAAGCTTCGAATTCGACATATTTTGCTCGCGATTTTCAGCGCGGCGGGGTCGCCTGATACTCCGATGGGCAAGTTGCGGACGATTACGATGACTGAGGTCGAAGAGACCGAGCTCATTGGCGTCAAACACGCGAAGGATTACTCGCGCTGGCACCTGATGTCGCTCGACGCGTGCATGGAATGTGGTCGTTGTACGGAGGTGTGTCCGGCGTGGAATGTTGGCAAAGTCCTCAACCCCAAGAAGATCGTCCAGGACCTTAAACAAGCAATGGAGACGGGGGCGGAAGTGGTGGCTTCGTTGACTCAAGAGGCACTTATGCAATGCACGACTTGCAACGCTTGTGTAGAAGCTTGCCCAGTCTTAATTAGACATGTCGACATCATTGTCGACGCTCGAAGGAACATCGTTTCCGAGGGCGGACTGAGCGGGTCGGCGGCTTTGGTACTGCGCCAAACGGCCTCGACTGGAAACGCGTGGGGAGCGACTGGCAACCGCGAAGACTGGATGAAAGATCTCTCAATTCCGTTGGCGCGCGATGGCGGTTCGTTTGAATATTTGTTCTGGGTTGGGTGCGCGGGTGCGACCGATCCCGGCTCGGTGAAGACCACAAAAGCGGTCGCGGAATTGCTTCAGAAGGCAGGAGTTTCGTTCGCGTGTTTGGGCAACGAAGAGGCCTGTACCGGCGATCCAGCGCGGCGACTGGGGGAAGAGTTCTTGTTCCAGGAGAAGGCGATGGAAAACGCGTCGGTATTCGAGCGATACAAAGTGAAGAAGATCGTGACCGCGTGCCCACACTGCTTTAACTCCCTGAAGAACGAATACGGCGACTTCGATGTTTCTGTCGAAGTCTTTCATCACACCCAGTTGCTGCAGCAACTTGTTTCGAAGGGCTCATTGCTTGCGGCAACGCCGGAAAAGGGCAGCGTGGTTATGCACGATCCGTGTTATTTGGGCCGCGTCAACGACGAGCAGGAAGCTCCTCGGTCTTTGGTTACGGGGATGATCGACCCTCAGTTCAGTGGGGTTAAGACGCGGTGTTGTGGCGCGGGTGGCGGTCGCATGTGGATGGAAGAAGCTCCCAACGAACGTCCGGCGAATGCGCGGATCGAGCAACTGCTCGCAACCGGGGCGAAGACGATCGCGCTGGGCTGCCCATTCTGCAAGATTATGCTCGACGCGGGCGTGAAGCAGGTCGCGGGTGATAACGAAGAAATTCGATTGCTCGATTTGGCCGAGATGCTGCAGGAAGCGAATTCTTGATGGGAGCCCGGGCGTCCTCGCCCGGATTTAGGCCTATGTCAAAGGCGAATTTCCTTTGTAAGCACTACTCCAAACGAACTCTTCCGCTCCGCGACAAAGCTTGGCCTTAACTGGATTTTCATGAATATAGTTGCAAGTGCGTATGTAGTGTTCTTCGTTTCTCATGTATTGATCATGGTAACCGGGCTGCCAGATCGATGGCATTTCAGGATGTAGTTCCTTGAGCCTATGCGCGGTATATGACTTTAAGGATTGGAGGGCCTCAGGCAAGCTGTTACCTTCTTCGAACCGTGCGAGAAAATGAACATGATTGGGCATCACCACCCATTCATGCAATTGAAATAGTTTCTCATCATGGTAAAGGAAGGAATCTTGGACGATTCTCGCACACTCGGCATCTCGGAGAATGCAGGAGCCCGAACCTTGATCGATGAGTCTTTCAATTC